>JAJZNM010000033.1 GCA_021852325.1 Pseudomonadota bacterium | reverse complement strand
GGCCGGATGGTTACCGTCGGCCACGAGGCGGGCCTCGATCCCGGCGAGGGTCTTTCGCATCCATTCGATTTCATTGATCAGGTGGACGGTTGAGTTGATCTTCGATTCGATCGCAAGCGAGAAGGTGACCTGCGAACGGATATCCGCGAGACTGCCGCTCGAGTAGGGATCTTTCCGGACCCAGAGCGGCTGGCTCGAGCGGGTGGTGCCGATTTCGAGCGTGACCCGGTCCTGGCCGGGAACCGCGAGGGGACCCCGGTGGGTGAGATCGAGATCCCAGCTCACGATGTGGCGATAGCCCTTGGGACCTGTGGTCACCCAGGGGGCTTGGGGTGGGGGGAGCCGCAGCTTGCCGGTGCAGCTGCCTGACCCTGCGCATTCGCCGACCCCATCGACCGGAGCGTAACGGAGATCCCAGACGAACCGGTTGATCCCGCGGGAGAGGGCGGGCAGACGGTTGGCACGCGCGGTTCCGGGTGCATTCGAGAACACCCGGATGATCTTCCCGCCGGGCGAGTGGATCACGAGGCGAACCGGGCGTCTCGGCTTGTGGGGCAGATAGAAATCGATCGTGGCCCCGTAAGGCGGGTTGTGTCCATTCGCCGCGAAATCCGGTGCTGCACGCGGCGCGGCAACATGATGGAAACGCCAGGCGGTGCGGAGCGGGAAGAGGACGGGATGTCCGGCACGGACTGCGTGCGCGAGGGCTGCGAGTGAGTTGAGGTCGCTCAGGATGTAGATGCCGCGGCCGTAGGTGGCCACCACGAGATCCTGGGCCACGGGCTGGACAGTGAGCCAGTAAACCGGCGCATGGGGCAGGTTGTTCTGCAACGGGTACCAGTGATGCCCCCGGTCGGGACTCCAGTAGAGCGCGTTTTCCGTGCCCGCAAAAAGGAGGCCTGGATCGAGGGAATCCCCGGTCACACAGTGCACATAGGAGAACACGTTCGTCGGCAACCCGCGGGTGATCCGGTGCCAGCTCCGGCCATCGTTCTCGGTCACGAAGATGTAGGGCCTCGGATCACCGAGGAGGTGACGGTCGATCGAGACATACGCCCGGTTGGGGTCGGTGTGGGACGGATAGATGCTGGTGACGGTCCCGAGCGGCGGGAGGCCGTTCGGGGTCACGTCATGCCAGTCGTGGCCGCCATCGAGCGTGAGATGGACCTGTCCATCGTACCCGCCGGTCCAGATCATGCCCCGGCGGAGTGGCGAGGGGGCGATGATCGAAAGCGACATGGCATTGAAGGCACCCAGATTGTCGATCGTGACACCGCCCGAAGAGCCCTCATCGCGTTTGCGGTTGAGCGTGAGATCCGGGCTGATGCGCTGCCAGCTTTGCCCCCCGTTGCGGGTTTCATACACGTACTGGCTGCCCACATACACCGTGTCCGGGTTCTCGGGGGAAAGCGCGATCGGGAACACGAAATCCCAGCGGTCGGGCAGGGCCTTGGGCGGCCAGCCATATCCCGCGAGCGGAAAGACGGAGACCGTGCGGCCTTCGCCTCGCTTGATGTTGAACCGGCTGAGCCCGCCCTCGTAGCAGCCCGACCAGACGATGTTGTTGTTCCGGATATCCGGAATGGCGAACCCGCTCTCGCAACCGCCCACAGAGGTCCAGAACGCGGGCGTGATCGGGGTTTCCGTGCGGGTATTCGAGGGGATCCGGTAGGAGTAGCCGTCCTGACGGTTCGCATAGACGTTGAAGGGGATGGCCCGGTCCGTGTAGACGTGATAGATCTGCGAGTCGGGCAGCGTGATCACCTGGTAGCGCTTCCAGCCATCGAGGGTGACGCTCGCTCCCTCGTCATCCGTGATGATCATCCGCTTCGGATCCTTGGGGTCGATCCAGAAATCGTGGTTGTCCCCACACCCGCAATGTTCGAAACGGAGTGTGCGTCCACCGTTTCTCGAAGTCGTGAAGTTGGTCGAAATGAAATAGAGTCGATCCGGGTTGTCCGGGGAGATCGCAAACCGCGTGTAGTACGGCGGGCGCTCCTCCATCGAGTGGTTATGGCTCACGAGGGTCCAGTGGAGGCCACGGTCGATCGACCGGTAAAGCCCCGGCGGACCGTCCTGGATCAATGTGTAAAAGATGTCGGGGTCACTCGCCGAGATGGCAACCGCGATCTTGCCGAGCGGCCCCTTGGGCAGGCCGTCGTCCACGAGGTGGGTCCAGGTGCGCCCACCGTTATGGCTCAGGTACACCCCGCTCCCGGGACCGCCGCTGTCGAGGTCCCACGGGTAGATGTGAAACTGCCACATCCCGGCCAGCAGGATGTGCGGATCCGCCGGATCGATGGCAAGATCCGAGCAGCCGGTTTCCGGATTGACGAAGAGGACCCGGGTCCAGTGGCGGCCATTGTCCGTCGTGCGGTAGACTCCCCGGTGCTTCGACGGACCGAACCCGCTGCCCGTGGCGCAGACGTAGACCCGGCGGGCATTGGTGGGATCGACCACGATGCGCGCGATGCGCCCGGTCTTTGCGAGCCCGAGATGGCGCCAGGTTTTCCCGCCGTCGTCCGAGCGGTAAATCCCGTTGCCGATCGAGGTCGTAGGCCGGATGTAGAAGGTTTCACCGGTTCCCGCCCAGACCACCTCGGGCCGTCCCGGATCGATGGCCAGCGCCCCGATCGACTGGACCTTTTCGTGATCGAAGACCGGCTTCCAGTGGATTCCCCCGTCCGTGGTCTTCCAGATGCCGCCGGATGCAGCCCCGAGATAGTAGATCCAGGGGTTGCCGGGAATGCCAGCCACGGCGCTCAGCCGGCCACTGCCCGGCCCGATGAAACGGTAGTGGAGAGCGCGATAGAGCGCCGGACTTAGGGGTTCCTTCCCGAAGGCGGGGGTGGCCAATGACCCGGTGGCGAGGGCAAAAGCGAGCAAGGCGGCTCCGAGAAGGCGGGCTTGCGACATGAGCAGGGAACCTCGGGCGGTGGGGGAGATCACGCGCCTGAGGATAGCGCGCACGGCCTCAGCCGTGCAAGGCGATCTCGAGCCGCCGGAGTGCTGCCTCAAAGTTTCTCAGGTCCTGAACGGCCTCCGCGTGGCCCACCTCCCGGAAACGGACCCGATCCCCCGGACGAAGCTGTGCTAAAAGCGGGAGATCCGCGGCCAACACTTCGCCGATCCGGGGATAACCCCCAACCGTCGGCCGGTCGGCCATGAGCACGATGGGCTCACCATCGAGGGGGATCTGGACGCTGCCTCCGGTCACCGGTTCGGACTCGACCTCAAGCCCCGGATTCGGGGCCACGGGTGGCCCGGACAGGCGGTATCCCATCCGGTCCGATACGGCGGTGACGGCATAGGAGGCGCCGAGAAAGACCGCACGCGAAGCCTCCGGGAAAGAGACCCAGTGGCTTCCCGGGAGGAGGCGGAGCGTGGGATCCCGATGGTACGGCGGCCGCAGTTCCATCGCCAGTGCACCTCGGTGCGACGGGAGTCCGGGGGCTTCATCTCCGAGTGGAAGCCGGTCCCCGGAACGGAGCGCACGACCCCCGATCCCGCCGAATCCTGAGCGCAGGTCCGTCCCCCTGCCACCGAAGACAGAAGGCAGGCTGAACCCTCCCGTACAGGCGAGATACCCAAACCGTCCGTGGGTGACCCGGATACGGACGAGGCTCGAGGGTTCGACCCGGCAAGGGGACCAGGGGGGGATCCGGCCTTCCCCGAGCGACGCCTCGAGGCCCGCTCCGGCCAGGGCCAAACCGGTCGCCTGCGGGAACAAAAGTGTGAGCGCGGCATCCCAGCCGAGTTCAATGAGTGCAGCACCCCGGGGGTTGCCAGCCAGGACATTCGCGAGCATCGCCGCGCGCGCATCCATGGCGCCGCCGACCGACACCCCGAGGCGCTGGGCGCCCCATCGCCCGCCATCCTGGATCGTGACGAGCCCCCGGGCCTCCTCCACCCACACGGCCTGTGGCGCGCTCAGGTGCAATCCCTCATTGGACCTCCACGCAAAATCGGATCCGGTCGCCAAGTGCCAGGCGACACGGGGGTTCATCCCCGGGATCGAACCATTCCCAGGCGGTCTGCCCGATGATCGACCATCCGCCGGGTCCCTCGCGCGGATAGATCCCGGTGTAGGCCCCCGCGACGGCAACCGAGCCCTTCGCCACCCGGGCGCGGGGGCTCGTGCGCCGCGGCAAACGAAGCGGTTCCGGGAGTCCCGCGAGATAGGGGAACCCGGGCGCAAAGCCGATCAGGACGACTTCGAACACGGCTTCCGTGTGGAGCCGGATGACCTCCTCCGACTCGAGACCGCTCTTCCGCGCGACCGCTTCGAGATCCGGACCCCACACCCCGCCATAGCGGACCGGCACGACGAGAGGCGGGGAGGGATCCACGTCCGGCAGGGCGATCCCCTGGCAGAGCTCGCGGAGCCATCCGGCCAGCGTCTCACGCTGTAGCCTCAGCGGGTCATAGTAGACGGCCAGCGAACGGAGACCGGGCACCCATTCGATCAACCCCGGGGGCGGCGTGCGCGCGAGCCTTTGCCCAAGCTCGACGATCTCGCGCGACAGATGGGGATCCGGCGGGCGGTCCCAGCAGAGGAGGAGTCCGGATTCGCCGAGGTTGAACGTCTGGGGTTCCTCCATCGGCACCCCGCTAGAGCCGCAGGGCGCCGATCACGAGGAGCGTGAGCGCAAAAAGCGCGAACAGGCCGTGCAGAAAGACGAGGACCCCGGGTGCGCGCACCCGCGCGAACTGGAGACCCAAGACCGCGAGCCCGCCCAGGAACGCGAGCACGAAAAAGAGTGCCGCATCGTCGAGGATGAGGATCGGATGCGGCAACCGGGTCAAGAGGAAGATCAGGATCGCAGTCGCGGTACTGGCCAGAAACCCATGCACAAGCCCCAAGGCGAGGGGCAGGGTCTTGCCACGGACGAGCCTCACGACGAGCACGAGACCGAGGACGAGCGCGAGCGCGTAGCCCGTCCCCTCCACCCAGAACCAGATCCGGTCTACACTCAAAAGGTCTCTCCGCGCGAGTTGGGGGGCGCACCGGCCCGTGCCCGATCCGATGTTCGACATCACGCTCCAACCATCGGGCGAACGCTATCTGGCGAGCGCATCCGACACCATTTTACAGGCACTCGAGCAGGGCGGGCTCGAGTTTCCCGCGTTTTGCCGACACGGGCACTGTGGCCTCTGCCGTGCCGAGCTCTTGGCCGGCATGTGCGCGCCCGATGTGGACGAACCTCCGGCACAGGGACTCATCGGCCCAGGCGAGATCCTCATCTGCGCGCGCCACCCGGTAGCCGATCTCGTGCTCCGTCTCGATTGGGGGCCCGGGCGGGCGCCCGCGATTCCGGCCCGGGTGGTCGGGATCACCCGGCTGTCCCGCGAGATCTACCGGCTGGAACTGCGCCTGCCTATCGTGCAACCCTTCACGTTCGCGCCGGGGCAGTTCGTCCTTTTGCGTCTCAAAAACCTCGTCCGTGCCTACGCCCTGGCCAATGCGCCGCATGAACGCAACCCCGAACTCCATGTCCACACGAGCCCAGGCGGCCAGCTCGAGACGGCGCTTGCCGGTCTCGAAGTGGGGCATCTCGTCAC
>JAJZNM010000001.1 GCA_021852325.1 Pseudomonadota bacterium | reverse complement strand
CCCGGCACTCGCCCAGTGGTATATCAACCAGAAAAAGGATGCGGGATTGCGGGCGAGCCAGGTTCCCGCGGGTGGCGGCCAGGAAGATCCTGCCCTCCTCGAACTCTACCAAGGATACGAACGGAAGCTCCGGAGTCTCGGGGCAACTGATTTTGCGGAGCTTCTGTTTGGCTGTCACGATCTCTGGCAGGCACACCCCACGCTCCTCGAATCCTACCGGTCCCGATTCCGGGAGCTCCTCGTCGACGAGTTCCAGGACACGAACACGCTCCAGTATCTCTGGTTCCGTACCCTGACCGGGGATCAGGGCAACCCGTTCGTGGTGGGCGACGATGATCAGGCGATCTATGGCTGGCGTGGAGGGCGCGTCGAGCATGTACTTCGGTTTTCCAAGGATTATGAAGGAACACGCGTGATCCGGCTCGAGCAGAACTACCGCTCGAGTGGTGCCATCCTGTCCGCGGCCAATGCGCTCATCGCCCACAACCCGTCGCGGCTCGGGAAAACCCTCTGGACCGCATCCGAAACCGGTGAACGTCCGATCAGCTTCACCGCAGACGATGAGCTTGAAGAAGCGGATTACATCGTCACCGGGATCCAGCAGGCACTCTCGGCGGGGCAGACTGCGGACACGATCGCGGTCCTGTACCGGTCCAATGCCCAGTCCCGCGTGATTGAGGAATCACTGGTTCGCCACGAGATCCCCTACCGGATCTATGGAGGCGTCCGTTTCTTCGAGCGCAGTGAGATCAAGGACACGCTGGCCTACCTGCGGCTCATGGCGGATTTCGACAACGATCCGGCCTTCGAGCGTGTCTTCAATGTACCGACGCGCGGTCTCGGCGAGAAGACCTTCGAACGAGTTCGGGAGCGTGCACGCCAGGGGGGAGTATCGCTGGCCGCCGCGGCACTCACCCTCACCCAATCGGCTTCGGCCCCAGACGATCGCAGCACCCGCCAACTGCGCCGATTTCTCGAGCTTCTCGCCGGGATGCGTGAGACGATCCGCCCACTCGATCTCCCGGAGCAGGTGGAACGCGTGATCGCCCTGAGCGGCCTTCCGGAGTTCTACCAGGCCGACGACCCCCTGCGGGCAGCGACCCGGATCGAAAGCCTGGCCGAGCTGGTCAATGCTGCCGCCGGGTACGAACCCGACCCAGAGATGGCGGAGGCGGGAGCGGAGCCTACGGCGTTTGCCCGTCTCCAAAGCTTTCTTGGCCAGATGGCACTCGCGAGCGAACCCGGATCCGGCCGGGAGGAGTCCGGTGAGATCCAGCTCATGAGTCTGCACGCTGCAAAAGGCCTTGAGTTCCATACGGTCTTCATCACCGGCCTTGAAGAGGGCTTGCTCCCGCACAGCCGGGCCGCGGAGGCTCCGGGCGGACTGGAAGAGGAACGCCGCCTCTTCTATGTGGGCATCACCCGCGCCAAACGGCGCCTCTACCTCACGCGTGCACGCCGGAGGCGGCTCCATGGCCATTATCTCGACACCCTGCCCTCACGTTTCCTGCTCGAGATCCCCCCCGGGCATCTCGATTCCGGAGAACCCCGGATCCTGGCCCGCAAGGCTCCATCGCAGATCCCACATCGGGTTCCGAACCCGGATCCGGGTCTTCCGGTGACGGTTGGCCAGAGGGTGCGTCACCCGCGCTTTGGCGAAGGCGTGGTCCTGAACCATGAGGGCAGCGGTACCCAGTGCCGGATCCATGTCCGCTTCGAGGGCGGAGGCGCCAAGTGGCTGGTCTGGGAGCTGGCACGCCTTCAGGCGATCGACTCCTGATCGTGCAGCGAGCATCCGGTTCCGAACCCTTGGTACTGTCTTTTTCGGGCGGGAAGGATTCCGTCCTGGCGCTCGCCGCCCTGCGCCGCGGGCACGCGTTCCGTGTCACACGCTTGCTCACGACCGTGACCCGCGAATACCGTCGCATCGCGATGCATGGAGTGCGCGAGACGCTCCTCGACCGCCAGGCCGAGGCACTTGGGCTGCCCCTTGACAAGGTCTATCTCACCGCACAAGGCGGGCAGGACGAATACGAGGACCGGATGCGTGAACGACTTCTGGGCTACGAGGCCCAGGGTATCGGCCGGGTGGCCTTTGGCGACCTGTTTCTGGAAGACATCCGTGTCTATCGCGAACGGCAGCTCGCTCTGGTCGGGATGCAGGGCGAGTTCCCGCTCTGGGGCCAGGAGACCCGGAGGCTTGCTCTGGATTTCATCGACCAGGGCTTTGAGGCCGTCGTCGTCTGTGTGGATACCGAGCAGCTGGCTGCCGAGTTCGCAGGCCGTCCATTCGACCGGTCCTTTCTGTCCGATCTTCCCCTGGAGGTCGACCCGGCAGGTGAGCGGGGTGAGTTCCATACGTTTGTCCATGCCGGCCCCCTCTTTTCAGCACCGGTCGGATTCACCGGCGGCGACCGTGTCAGGCGAGAGGGCCGCTTTGAGTATTATGATCTCCGTCCCCATCCCGATCCCACCGACCCTCGGTCGGGGTAGATCCCCTCGAGACCCATCCATGTCCATGCCGAAACACGCCTACGCCCTCTCCCCTCCGACCATCCGATCCCTGCCGATCCTGGGTTCCACGGAACGCTTCCCGGTCCGATCCATCTATTGTGTCGGGCGCAACTACGCCGATCATGTCCGCGAGATGGGATCCGACCCGGCCGGCCGGCCGTGCTTCTTCATGAAGCCCACCCATGCCCTCGTGACCGATGATGGACCGGTTCCCTATCCCCCGGAAACCTCCAATTTCCATCACGAGGTCGAACTCGTGGTTGCGCTCAAAAGTGGAGGGCGGAACCTTGCTCCTGAAGTGGTCTCGCACCATGTGTTCGGTTACGCCGTGGGGCTCGATCTCACCCGGCGCGACCTTCAGAACGCGCTCAAGCAGAAGGGGCAGCCCTGGGAGCTCGCCAAAAGCTTCACGGGATCGGCACCCTGCTCGGCGCTGCTTCCGGCCACCCGAGCCGTGCCGACCGTGAAGCCGTGGCACCTCAGGCTCACGGTCAACGGCGAGCTCCGACAGGAGGCAACCTCGGCACAGATGATCTGGTCGATCGAGCAGCTCGTGAGTGAGCTGTCGCGCTATGACCGGCTCGAAGCCGGAGATCTGCTCTTCACCGGAACCCCGGCGGGTGTGGGCCCGCTCGAACCCGGAGACCAGGGTGTCGCGGAACTCGTGGGGCACGCCTGCCTGCGCTTCACCGTTGTTGCGGCGGGATCCGGATCAGGCTTGTAGGTGATCGTTTTCGGTCAGGGCGGAGACGAGCAGGCCCAGGAGTTCGTGAGTGGGCTCCGCCATCTGCTCCTCGACATGCCTGAGCGCCCCTTTGCGATCCCCGCGCCTGAGCTCGGCCAGGGTCTCAACGCCCTGTGCGTGGATCCCCTCATGGAGCCGTGCGATGCGTGGCAGGAGCGACATCGGCTCCAACCGACCAGCCGGTAGCGCATGCCGCAGCCAGGAGCCGAGCCGGCACTGGTCGTCTGAGGTGCGATCGCACATGGCGATGAGTTTCTGGGCATGATCCCCCTCCGCAACCAGGGCATGGCGGATCTCCTCGACCCAGCGCAGGTGTGAAAACCCGGCCGCCATGCCATCCAGGTTGGTGAGCGGCCAGGGACGCATGCGGCGACGGCGCCAGCGCGATGGCGGGGTCCATTTGGCGAGCCAGTTCGGGATATCCCAGGCCATGAGCGGACGGGCGATGTAATACCCCTGAGCCAGGTGGCAACCGAGTTCGAGGAGCAGTGTCCCCACACTGTCATTTTCGACGCCTTCCGCAATCACGATGAGACCCTGACTTTGCGCATGGAGCAGGAGCGAGCTGACGATCCAGAGCGCTTTGTCATCCTGGAGGAGATCCTGGACGAAACGCTTCTCGATCTTGATGCCATTCACGGGCAGCTGGTGCAGGTGCACCATGGAGGCGTTGCCCGTTCCAAAATCGTCGAGGAGCACCCGCACGCCCCAGGACTGGAGGGTCTCGGTGACGACCCGCGCGCGTCCGAGGTCCGTGAACGGACCGGTTTCCGTGATCTCGATGACGAGCCGGTCCCGGTCGCGGGTCACGCGCTCTAGCGCCTCGCCGACATCATTCAGGAAATGTTCCGACAGGAAATGGTTCACCCCGATATTGATCATGAGCGCGCCCTCGAACCCGAGCGCGGACCATTGCTCGATATGGTCGGCAGCCGCCATCAGCACGAACTGGCCGAGTTCACGTGCGAGCGCGGGATCGGATTCAACGATCCCGATGAACTCGTCGGCCGAGCGCTGATGATGCTCGTCTTCTCGCCAGCGGATCAGGCCCTCGAACCCGAAGAGTGTGCCCTGGGCCATGTCGACGATCGGCTGGTAGACGAGAAAGGGCTTGCACGCCCGGAGCGCCTGGCCGAAGGCTTCCCGGATCCGGAGCTCAGCCACCCGTTCAAAACTCAGTTCGTCCACAAAGTGGACCACTGCCTTTGCGGTTTTCCGTGCTTCCCGGAGGGCGAGTTCAGCCTGGTTTACGAGGGCATCGAGCGTGAGATCGGCATGCGTGACCCTCGTGATGCCGGCGCGCACCGACAACCCTCGGATTTCAAAACCATCCACCACGTGTGGCCGACCGAGCGCTTCCACGAGACGCAACCCGAAAACCTCAAGGTCCTCGTGCGAAACCGGTCCCGGCATGTAGATCCCGAACACACGCTCCCGGACCACGCCGACCAGGTCTTCGGGGGAGGCGAGCGCCCGGATCCGTGCCGCAACCGACTGGAGCAGGCGGTCCCAATGGTCAAATCCATCCGCATCGAGGGCGGCGTGGGAATCCTCGACTTCGACCAGGACGAGTGCCCCGGATTCCCCCGTCACCTGCTGTGCGCCCAGACGATCCCTGAGACGCTCCCCCCAGAGCGTCCGCCCGGGCAGTCCGGTGCGCCAGTCGTGGAAATGCTGTTCCCGCCAATGCGACTCACGACGGTTTTGGGAGGACAGATTGTCGACCACGGCGAATCCCCAGATTCCCGCCGATCGTTCGATTTTCTTGAACTCGACAACAACCGGCCGCTCCTCGCCTCGCACCGAATGGAGCGTGGCGCGGGTGCGCCAGGCGGAACCCGACCGGTCCCGGAGTTCGAGGTCCGTGAACACGGCAGCGAAAGATTTCCCGACCCAGGTCTCTCGTGGAGATCCCGTGAGGGAAGCGGCTGCATCATTGCAGGCCACGATCAAGAGTTCCTGTCCCTCCAGGATAAAAATCGGCCGGTTGAGATGCTGTCCGACCTCTGCCCAACGCGCAGCAGCAGATTCCCGCTCCAGCGTGGCGACGAGCTGGCCAAAATCCGAGGCCGGGCCGATCGCCTGGAGTGGCCGCGCCGAGTCACCGGATGGGACCCGCGCCTTTTGCCAACCCCGGATCACACCGATCAATCCGAGCCATTCCTGGTTCGGACCCCGGATCGGGATCTTATGAACTTCAAAAGGGGCATCCTCACCGGAGGCATGTTCCGCCAGAAACTCGATGTTGACGATCGGCTCGCCACGGTCGAACGCTTCCTGGTCCGTACGCCGGCAAAGGGCTTCCGCCTGTGTCCCGCGCTTGAGATGG
>JAJZNM010000132.1 GCA_021852325.1 Pseudomonadota bacterium | reverse complement strand
AAGGATTCCAGCAACCGGTGAAAAAAGGACCTCGACCCGCCCCGCAAGCCCATGGCGGTCGAGCATCGAGCGCGCCCACTCATAATCCACCCGATCCGCGATCACACATTTCACCTGGTCGCCCGGCGCAAGACAGGCGAGATTTTCATAGCGATTCCGCGCCATCTCGCCCGAACCCGGCGCCTTGAGATCCAAGACGCGGTTGACGCGCGGATCGACCTCCTCGATCGGCAGGGCACCGCTCGTCTCGAGGGAGACCCGGTATCCCCGGTCCGCCAGATGGCCGAGGAGGGCCAAAGTGCCCTTCTGGGCCAAGGGTTCTCCGCCCGTGACGCATACTCTCGGAACCGAAAAATCCCCGACCCGGTTCAGCACCTCCTCCTCGGTCAGGAGAGTGCCTCCCTTGAACGCATACACCGTATCGCACCAGACACAGCGGAGCGGACAGCCGGTCAGTCGGATGAAGACGGTCGGCCAGCCGGATTCCCGCGCTTCTCCCTGGAGGGAGAGAAAGATCTCGGTGACCCGAAGGCGTGCCGTTGCGACGTCAGCCTGGGCATGGACCTTCATGGCCCCGGCCCCCGCCTTCATGGATGCCCCGGTGCCCCCCCTCCTGCGAGCTTCATGAGTTTCTCGTGCGCGAGGCGGGCCGAACTCGAGTCAGGGTACTTTTGCTCAACCGCTTCGAGCGTCTTTTGCCCGGCCGCGACATGGCCCATCGCGAGTTGGATCAGTCCGGCCTGAAACAGGGCGGCGGGTGCCTTCGGCGACGTGGGGTCATCCTGGAGTACACGAAGCGAATCCCGGAGGGCACCAGCAAAGTCCTGGAGCTGGAGCTTTGCGGCGCCCTCCCAATAATCGGCATTGGCGACGAGCGGGCTTTCCGGGAAGCGCTTCCGGAACGCCTGGAAGGCCGCAATGGCGGCATGGTAGTGCCCGGCTTCGACTAGGTTGAGCGCGTTCCCGTAGGTCGTCCGGTCCGATGGGGTTGCCGGCTGCGGGCTGGACGGGACGGGAGCCGGCGGGAGTGCGGGCACCGGGTTCGTTGGGGATCCAGACATTTCGCTGAGCCGTCTGTATACCCCGATCCAGCGGGCACTCTCGGCATGGCGGAAATGGCGGAGCTCATGGCGCAGGCTTGCCAGTGCGCCGTCGAGCTTGCGGATCTCCCCGCGTTCACGCTGTGCCTGGGCCGTGAGCTTGAACAGGCTCTGGCCCCGGAGCACGCGCTCCAGATGGGCGACGCGCACCTCGAGTGCATTGATCTTGGAATAGACCGGGTCGGTCAGGGGGACCGGCTTGGGCTTCGTCGCGCAGCCGGCCAGGGCCAATACAAGGAGGATTCCCAAAAGCGGCAGGGTGGTCTGTGTTTTCATGTCGAGATCTCCTGATCGGAGGGAGTTCAATGAGGGGTTCCGGGGAGGTCCGGACCCCAGACCGGCGTGGTCACGGAATCCGCCGGGCCGAGCGGGATCCGGACAGGCCAGATGGCATGCCCGCGGGTCGAGACCGTCTTCAGAACGCGCCGGCCATGCTGCCAGGCACTGAAGAGGATCAGGGCTCCGCCCGGCGCGAAACTCGGTGAGTCATCGAGGGGGCCGGGAGTGAGAATCCGGATGGCGCCCGTCTTGAGATTCATGCGCGCGATCCGCAAAAGGCCATCCATCCGCGCCACATACGCCAGATAGGCGCCGGTCGGGGAGACGGCAGGCGCCGCATTGTAGTGCCCTTTGAACGTGAGTTGCCGAGTGCGGCCGGAAGCGACCGGTTTCACATAGATCTCGGCACTGCCACCGCGATCTGAGGTAAAGGCGATCCGTCGGCCGTCCGGGAACCAGGCGGGTTCCGTGTTGATCCCCGCAGCATGGGTCAGGATTCTGAGCGATCCGTTGCGGAGATCCAGGCGGGCGATCTCAGCATTGCCGCCGGAACCGCTCACGGTGACGAGGAGTGCCTGCCCGCCCGGCGTAAAGACCGGTGTTTCATTGAGTCCCGCACGCGCGAGAACCCGGGTGCGGTGGCCGGTCTCGAGATTCTGGACGTAGATCGCTGGAAAGCCACTTTCAAACGAGACATAGGCGATCCGGTGTCCACGGGGCGAGAAGGACGGCGAAACGATCGGCTGGCTCGAGCGGACCACGGTCCGGGCGCGGTGGCCGTCGTAGTCGGCCACGACGAGCTGGTAGTGGTGTGTGAGGCCCGCGGGCTCGGACTTGACATAGGCAATCCGGCTCGTGAAGGGGGCCTTCTGGCCGGTCAAGCGCTCAAAGATGAGGTCACTCACGTAGTGAGCTGCAAGACGCAGCCTTTTCAGACTGGTCGGGAGGGCATAGGCCAGCACCTGGTTTTCAGCGGGAACATTGTAGAGATGGAAGATGAGGAGCCAGCCCGTCCCACTCTTCCTCGGCTGGATGTGCCCGATCACGAGATAGTTCATGCCGAGCGCCTTCCAGTTGAGGAAGTTGATCTCTGCGGGACGCGTCGGCCTCTGGATCAGGTCGTGGCGCGGCAACGCCTTGAAGAGCCCGGTGCGGGACAGGTCATGAGCAATGATCCTCGCCACCCTCGCGCCATGTGGACCAGGGACCTTCCGCGCGAACGGAATGATCGCGATGGGGGTGGCCACCCGGACGCCCCGGGTGATTTGAATCCGGAGAGACGCCTGGGCCGGACAGAACCCCAAGACGGTCCAGACGAGGAGGATCCAGGTCGAGCGCTGCAAGGCAGACGTCAGGTGATGCATGTCAGGACCCCGGGTGGAACACGAAGGTGATGTGGGCACGGAATACCGACGGATCGGCAGGCATCGGGAGTGGCGAGGCGCGGAAGACAGCAGCCAGGATCGATTGACGCACGGGAGCGCCTCCATTGCAATGCCCGACATGGGCGCTCAGGACGTTTCCGCCCACGGCGAGTGCGACGGAAAGCGAGCAGCTCAATCCGGCGGTCACCCCCGGGGGCCTGATCCAGGCATTTTCAACCTGGTCCCGGATTGCCGCAACCCAGGCGGCCAGGGCCGAGGCGCGCCTCGCCACTCTGGCCGCCGCTTCACGGGCGCGGAGCACAGCGAGTGCGCGCTCACGGGCCAGCAACTTTGCATGCTGCCTGGCGGCGCGGAGCCTTTCGAGTGCTGCTGAGGCCTGCGCTTCGGCCAGACGGGCCGCCGCCTGGCGTGCAGCCATGGCCCGGATCGCCCTTTCCTGGGCCTGCTTCTCTGCCTCAAGATGCGCCACGGCCGCCTGCTGTGCAGCAAGGGCGCGAGCCTGCTCGGCCTTGAGTGCCGCGAGTTTTGCCTGCTGGGCCCTTTTCTCGGCGCGAGCCTGCAGGGCTTCCGCGGAAAGCCTTTGCGCCCGTTCCCGCTGCGCCTCCGCGCGGGCGGCCTTACGTGCCTCATAGGCTTTCCAGGCCTTCTCGATTGCCGGACCATTCACCACGCGCGCTTCGACCGGCCGGACTACGGCCCGAGGCTGCCCAGAACCCTGGGTGAAGGCACTCTGGAAGCCGACCAGAAGCAGCGCCAGGACGAAAAGATGCACGAGGACCGACTGGGTCCAGGCCCATCCCCGGCCGGTGAGGTGGATTCTTTTCATGGATGCGCGTTGAGGGGTCTTGGCCGGGTCATGAGCCCGATCCCATGCGCACCGGAGTGTTGCAGGAGCACCATCGCCTGGATCACGCGTCCATAAGGAGTCCTCTGATCGGCCTTCACGAGCACGGGGGTCTCCGGATCATGTCGCAGTACCGCAGCGACGAGCGCCTCGATGACCCGGTGTGCCACAGGTCGCGTGGGATGGGCCGAGATGTTGAGGAACAGATGCCCGTCCCGGTCCACCGTGAGGACGATGGGCGTGAGATTCGCGTGGACCACTAGCGGCTTGGCCGAGGCTCTCGGCAGGCGCACGTGCACTCCTTCCTGGAGCAAGGGTGCCGTGATCATGAAGATCACGAGCAGGACCAGCATCACATCAATGTAAGGGACAATATTGATCTCCCCGAGTACCCGCCGCCTTTGTCTCATCGGGTTTCGCTCCCCGCACCCGCCGCTGGCTGGTAACGCTGGAGCACGGAAGTGAACTCGTCGACGAAGCTGTCCATCCGGTTCTCGAGACGAATCACCTGGGTCTGGTAGCGGTTGTAGGCGATAACGGCCGGGATGGCCGCAAACAGTCCCATGGCCGTCGCGATGAGCGCCTGGGAGATACCCGGCGCCACCATCGAGAGGGTGGCCTGCTGCACATTGCCGAGGGCATGGAAGGCCGTCATGATCCCCCAGACGGTCCCGAACAGGCCAACATAAGGGCCGGTCGAACCCACCGTCGCGAGAAACGGCAGCTGCTCTTCAAGCCGGTCGAGTGCCCGCCGCTCGACCGCCAGCATGCTGCGCCGGGCCCCCTCCAGTGCCGCGGGCGAGTTGCCGAACCTGAGGAGCCTGGCATACTCCCGGTACCCGGTCTGAAACAGGGACTCGAACACATCCGGTTCCGGCACGTTCTCAGTGATCTGGCGATACAGTTTCCCGAGATCCGTGCCCTGGGTCTCGTATCGTTTTTCAAACTGCCGCGCAGCGGCCCAGACCTTGCGGAACAGCGCCCGTTTCTGGAACATGACGGACCAGGAGGTCACCGAAGCGGCCGCGAGTAGGAGGAGGACGAGTTTGACGATCCAACTCGACTCGAGAACGAGGTGCCAGAACGATAAATGAGTAGTCATGGATCAAGCGCCCTCAGCAAGGTTTGGGGGATGGGTTTCGGACGGAACGTATCGGATCCCACCGCAACAAGGCGGATGGAGCCTTCGCAAACCAGCGGGCCGTCCGCCAGGACGACCGGCTGGTCGATCGTGAGACTGGCCGGCCGCATGGATTCGACCCGTACACCGACCTCAAGTTCATCATCGTGATGAGCGGGGATACGGTATCGGACTTTGACCTCTCCCACAACAAAAAGCAAGCCCAGCTCGCTGGCCAGGCGCCCGACTGACCATCCGTGGCTCCTCAGCCACTCGGTGCGTGCACGATCCATGTACCTGAGGTAGCTCGTATGGTAAACCACGCCCGCGGCATCCGTATCTTCATAGTAGACCCGCACCCGGTGCCGGTAGACCCACGCCCCCTCCCCGCTCATGTCGAGAACAGCCCTCCCTCACCGGTCCGGGGCTCAATCCCGAGATGCCGGTAGGTGGCCTCGGTGACGAGCCGCCCCCGGGGCCCGCGCTGGAGATAACCGCTCTGGATGAGAAAGGGCTCGACGAGATCCTCGAGCGTGCCACGATCCTCCCCGAGCGTGGCGGCCAGGGTATCGATCCCGACTGGCCCGCCATCATGCTGTTCGATGATCGTGAGGAGGAATTTCCGGTCCAAGGGATCGAATCCGGCCCCATCGACCTCGAGCAGGCGCATGCCCTCGCGGACAGTCTCGGGCTCGATGCCACCCCGTGTTCGCATGTCGGCAAAGTCGCGGATGCGCCTGAGGAGACGGTTCGCGATCCGCGGTGTTCCACGCGATCGTTTTGCGATTTCCAAGGCGGCCGGATCCGTGATCCCGATCGCGAGGAGCCGTGCTGATCGCGTCACGATCGCGGCCAGGTCCTTCACGTCATAGAACTCGAGCCGCGCGGTTACGCCAAAACGGTCCCGGAACGGGGGCGACAGGAGGTTG
>JAJZNM010000133.1:1493-5773 GCA_021852325.1 Pseudomonadota bacterium | reverse complement strand
CGCACGCGCGGCCCAGGCGTTTCCGAAAAGCCCCCTGCATCCCCTCCATCTCGATGCGACCGACCGGGAACAACTCGCCCGTACCGTCGAGGTACAGGGAATCGAGGCGCTGATCTCAAGCCTGCCTTTTTACTGCAACGTGGCGGTGGCGGAGGTCGCACGTGAGAAAAACCGGCACTATTTCGACCTGACCGAAGATGTCTCGGTAACCGATGCCGTGACCCGGATCAGCCAAGGGGCCCGCTCGAGCTTCGTTCCGCAATGCGGGCTCGCCCCGGGCTTCATCAGCATCGTCGCCCATTCCCTCATGACGCATTTTGAAAAACTCCATGAAGCGAAGCTTCGTGTGGGCGCATTGCCCCAGTTTCCTTCCAACACGCTGAAATATGCGCTCACCTGGTCCTCGGACGGGGTCATCAACGAGTACGGAAATGCCTGCCGGGGGATCCTTGACGGCAAGGAAGTTGAAATCCAGCCCCTCGAGGGGTTGGAAAGCATTGAACTCGAAGGACGTCGCTACGAGGCCTTCAACACCTCCGGTGGATTGGGCTCCCTGTCCCAGACCTACAGTGGCCGGATCGATACCCTGACCTACAAGACGATCCGGTATCCCGGCCATTGCGAGCTGGTACGCTTCCTCATGAGCGATCTACGTCTCAACCATGACCGGGCCACACTCAAGTCGATCCTCGAGAACTCGATCCCCCGGACCGAACAGGACGTGGTGCTGATCTATGTCAACGTCAACGGCATACGAAACGGCAGTTTTTACGAGGAAACCTACGTCAACTCGGTCTACCCAGGACGGGTCGGGGACGCACTCTGGTCTGCCATCCAGATCACAACCGCGGCCGGCATGTCCGCCGTGGTCGACCTCGTCCTGGCAAACCCCAAAGCACATCAAGGCCTGGTCCTCCAGGAAAATTTCACGCTCGATGCTTTTCTCGGAAACCGTTTCGGCGCTTACTATCGCCAAGCTCCAAGTCTCCCGACCACCCGGAGTGCCTGATCCCGGACATCTTGAGCGCACCCATGCAGCATTCGACCCTTCCGCAAGACCTCTTCAGGGAACTGGATCTCGATCCTGGCCGGGATCTCGCGGGCACCTTCGGCACCCAAAGCGGCTGGCTCACTTCGCCCACGACGCCAAGACTCGAGATCGAAAATCCCACAACCGGCGCCTGCATCGCCACGCTCGCAACCACCCACCCGGATCACTACGAACGCCTGCTCCAGGAAAGCCAGGCGACGTTCGAGGCCTGGCGGCTGACCCCCGCGCCGAAGCGCGGCCAGGCCATCCGGTTGATCGGAGAGGCTCTCCGGCAGCACCAA
Organism: Pseudomonadota bacterium; assembly: GCA_021852325.1. Classification (GTDB taxonomy): domain Bacteria; phylum Pseudomonadota; class Gammaproteobacteria; order JAKAQQ01; family JAKAQQ01; genus JAJZNM01. The sequence goes on along the minus strand of JAJZNM010000133.1, from coordinate 4,441 downwards.
GACCGCCTGGGCAGCCTGATCAGCCTCGAGACCGGAAAAATCAAGGTGGAAGGGGACGGTGAAGTCCAGGAAATGATTGACATGGCCGATTTTGCGGTCGGCCAGTCCCGCATGCTCTACGGACTCTCCCTGCCCTCCGAACGCCCCGACCACCGGATGCTCGAGCAGTGGCACCCGCTTGGCATCGTGGGCATTGCGACGGCATTCAATTTCCCCGTCGCCGTCTTTGCCTGGAATGCATTCCTGGCGTTGATCTGTGGTGACGTGACCGTCTGGAAGCCCTCACCCAAAGCGGCACTTTCGGCCATCGCGGTGCAAAAAATCATGAGCCGGGTGCTCGAAGCGAACGGTTTCCCCCAAGTCTCGAGCCTCTTCATTACCGGGGACCATGCCCTCGCGGAGCGCTTCTACGCTGACCCGCGCATCGGACTCCTGTCCTTCACCGGCTCGACGGCCATTGGAACCCGGGTCGCCGAAATCGTGGCCAGAAGGCTCGGTCGCGCGCTCCTCGAGCTGGGCGGAAACAATGCCATCCTGGTCGATGAATCAGCCGATCTCGATCTTGCCGTGCCGGCCATCGTCTTTGGCGCGGTCGGAACCGCAGGACAACGCTGTACCACGACGCGGCGGCTCATTGTCGAAGCCTCGATCGCCGAGGCGCTGATTGACCGGCTCATCCGTGCCTACCGCGAAGTCCGGATCGGCGATCCACTGGATCCGCAGACCCTCATGGGGCCGCTCATTGACCAAGCTGCAGTCAGGCAGTATGAGGCCGCGATCCGTGATCTTCGGGCCCGCGGTGCAAAGATCCTGCACGGCGGACGGGTACTCGACCGACCTGGCCATTTCGTCGAACCGACCATGGTCCGGGCCGAGCCCGACTGGCCTCTGATCCAGGTGGAGACCTTTGCTCCCATTCTCTACATCCTGACCTACCAGGATTTCGATCAGGCACTCGCACTCCATAACGCGGTCCCTCAGGGATTGTCCTCGGCCATCTTCACGAGACAACTGGCCCATGCCGAGGCATTCCTGTCCGCGCGGGGAAGCGATTGCGGCATCGCCAACGTGAACATCGGGACCTCGGGGGCCGAGATCGGTGGTGCCTTCGGAGGTGAAAAGGCAACCGGAGGTGGACGGGAATCCGGGTCGGATGCCTGGAAAAACTACATGCGCCGCCAGACCAACACGATCAACTACGGCTGCGGACTGCCGCTGGCACAGGGCATCCGCTTCGAGATTCCCACGGAAAAATCAACCGGCCGGTGACGATTCTCCTCTTGTTTCTGGCCCTGGTCCAGGGCTTGACGGAACTCTTCCCCGTATCGAGCCTCGCCCACAGCATCCTCGTCCCGGCCCTCCTCCATCTCCAGATCAACCGCGCTGCGCCCTGGTTCCTGCCGTTCATCGTGGTGCTGCACGTCGGCACGGCTGGAGCCCTGCTCGCCTACTTCTGGCGTGACTGGTGGGCAATCCTGAAAAGCCTCGTCCGGACGCGGGGTCGGGCCACAGAACCGGAAAGCCGTCTGTTCTGGCTCCTCGTGCTCGGCACGATCCCCGCAGGACTTCTGGGGCTTATCCTCGAGCACTGGGTCCGGAACCTGATGGCCGGGTTTACGGTCGCAGCCGTGTTCCTGGTCGTGAATGGCATGGGGCTCTGGGTGGGCGACCGCCTCAAGCGGCGCGAGGGCGCCAGGCGTCGGCTGGACGAGTTACGGCCGGGGGAAGCCCTCTCGATCGGTCTCGTGCAGGCCACTGCGCTCATTCCGGGCATCTCGCGCTCGGCAGCGACGCTCGTCGCCGGATTGGCCACAGGTCTCGATTATGAGGCGGCGGCCCGTTTCTCGTTCCTCCTCGCAACCCCGATCATTGGTGCAGCCGGCCTGCTCGAGATTCCCAAGCTCTTCCTGCATCACACCGGCGCAGGTCCCTTCCTCGGAGCGATTTTGCTCTCAGGACTGCTTGCGGGGCTCTGTGCCTTGTTCAGTATCTGGTTTCTCATGCGCTACTTCCGTTTACGGGAGGTGACGGCACTCCGGCCCTTTGCGGTCTACTGCATGCTCTTGGGGGTCGGCGCGCTCCTGCTGCATTGAAGCCCGGATCCGGCGGCCACACCGGGGAGACGCTCTACGATGGCGGAGACTGCTCGGCCAGGAAGTACAGCAGATCGAGGACCGGGTAGTCGAAGCCGAGTCTCGTGATCACGGCCGTGATCTGGCCCCGGTGGTGCGTGCCGTGGTTGAACACGTGACCGAGGATCGGGCCAATCGGAAGTCGGCGCGGAGCTCCTTTGGTCGTGCGGTAGGACAGCTCGTCCCCCAATACTTTATCGGGCCACTCCCTGAGCATCGCTTGCCATGCTCCGGATTCCTGGATCAGCGCCTGGGCCAGCTGCGACCGGTCCGTTTCGAGCTCTTCGTCGAGCCGTGTGTACGGTGGTGGCCGGTGCTCGAAGCGTGCATGCCACAGCCGGTCTACCAACAGCAGGTGGTTCAAGGTTCCGTGGATGCTCCGGAACGGCAAGCCCACGTCCTTCCGGTAGTCGGGGTCATTGACCGGTTTGAGGCTATCGGACAGCTTTTCGTAGGCCCACCGGTGGTAAGCGGCAAGCATCAGGAAGTAGGATTTCTCCATCACGCCACCGCATAGGCGATGGAAAAGCCACCCCGGCCGACATAGATTCCAGCCGTCACACTCATGATCGCGAGCGACGTGGCGATTTTACGATCATGGGCATATTTCACGAATTCCTGGTAGGGAGCGAGCGTCTTGATCTCATCGAGCTCGCCTCCATAGCTCATGCAAACGGCCTTGATCGAGAGTCCCCGCTCGATCTCGGTTCGTGCCTGTGCAAAGAGCCACTCGAGACCGTGATTGAAGCCTTTAGGCCGGGCCACGATTTCCGTCGTCCCTTCCACCATCTGGATGATCGGCTTCACATCGAGAAG
>JAJZNM010000133.1:0-1483 GCA_021852325.1 Pseudomonadota bacterium | reverse complement strand
ACTTTCCTCGCCACGCAGCTTGGCGCGGTTATAGACATAGAACACGTCGTTCGGCAGAAAATAGGCGCGGATCTTCGGATGGATCGACTCAAGCTGGCGGCGGATCACGTCAAAACCCTGGCGCCCGACATCCCGCATCCGAAGGGCCTCAAACGCCATGAGCCCTTGACCCGTGAACACGGTGTGCGTGTCAAACACCCGCATGAGGAAGGGTTCGGTGATATTCGCCTGGGCACGGATCTTCTTGTAATCCTGAAGGACGGTGTAGGACGCCTCACTCGTATTGCGGTAAATCTCGCTGCGCGCGGCGGTAATGGTGAGTACGAGTATCCGGTCGTAGCGTTTCACCCAGTCATCGAGGAACAGGGCCGCAGTTTCCTTGGGCGGCAAGGGCTTGGTGATCGCCTGATGATCATGTCGCCCAAGGTACATCCGGTAGAACCGCAGGGTTTTTTCCTCGTCGCGGTTATCGACAAAGATCTGAGTTCCCACATGCAGATTAACGGGCAGAATTTCGATGCGACCGGGTCCGAGGAAGTTCGCGGGCAGATCGCAGGCGGCATCAGTTACTATCCCCACTCTCACGATTTATTCTCCGCTTTTGAATGGCTAGCCAGTCTGTTTCCGTCCCTGCCTCAATAAGCAAAGGGCCCGGTCTTCTCCCGGGCCCAGAGATTCTGACACAAAAACAGGCTCTTGTGTAGGTGGGCGCCCGAAGTCGCCTGGAATCGCTTCAGCCGTGGCTGTGATAACCCGGAATCCGTTTCTTTTCCAGGATCATCGGGTGCCAGAGATATGCCCGGTCATGCACGATCTTGGCTGCGAAAAAATACTCCCAGCCTGGACGCACGTTGACCGTGAGAGTCTTGCGGCTCTGTGGTCCTCCCACGCCAGCCGGTGCAAAACCGGGTCCGGTGAAGTCATTCATGATCGCCTGAAACCCGATGGTATAACGTCCGGGAGCGACCCAGTAGGTCGAGCGGTGCGTATGCAGGCCCGGCATGAGCTGCCCGTTGATCGTCACCACCCGTACCCGGTATCCCTGCGGACCCGCGGGTTGTGCGGTCGAGATGATCCCATGTGGGCTCGAGGGGCTGACGAGAATCGGCCGGGCTGAAACGGAACCGGCCAGGAGCATGGAAAGGGCTAGAGTCGAAGCAACTAAGAGCTTGTTCATTGCGGTGACCTCCTAAGTGACAGCGTAGGGTCCCCTACGGCAAAACCACGCTTCATCCATCATAACGCGAATATTCAGATCCGGTTGACATCCGGTTGGCCCCCATGGGTGGAACGGAACCGTCTCCCCCGGGTTCAGGCAGGGATCGGCTGGAAACCCGCCCAGGGCGATATCCCTTAACCTTGGGTGGGGCCGATCTCGGTCAGGAACTCATCCCAGAACTTCCCGGCATCCACCTCCTGGCCGGTCAGGTACATGGCGAGGACCCGACCCCCCATGACTTGCGGGGCGAGCAGGATATCCGGG
>JAJZNM010000015.1 GCA_021852325.1 Pseudomonadota bacterium | reverse complement strand
GCTCCGGGCGTCACGAAGCGCCGGGCGATCAGCCGGAAGATCCAGCAACAGGTATCGTACTGGATTCCGGCAAAGGTTTCGAGTGTGGCCCGGTCGAGCACCGAATAATCCCAGCTGCCGACCGCGCTGAACCCGCCTGCGACCGGCCAGACGAAGGCGATTTCCGCCTGGTTCAGGAAGCCCTGGTCGTAGCGGTAGGCCAGGTCGACGACGCGGTTGGCAGATGGCCGGTATTCGAGCTCGAGGGTTCCCTCATCCCACTGCTTGAGGTAGGGATCCCACTCGGCCCCGGCCTCCGCCCGCCACCGGCTGGCGACATCGATGGATCCGGCCGCGACATAGTTCGAGCGGGCCTGGGTGATCGGCGCCTCGCCCGGCAACGTGACCTGCTCATTTGAGAAGTAGAAGATTTCGCCGGCCGTGAACGAGGCGAGTTCCGTGCCCGTGGCGCTTTCGAGGAAGGATGTACTCACAGCGGCGGTGAGCTGGTTCGCATCCCCCAGGCGGTCGATTCCGAGGAAGCGGTTTGTGGTGAAGAGCTGCTGGACACTGAAGGGCGGCAGGGTGGTGTCGAAAACCGGGATGTCGTTCTGGTTGCGATAGGGGATGTAGAGATAGAACAACCGGGGCACGAGCGTCTGAAGCATCCGTCCGCCATCGATCGACCGTTCGAAATGGAGTTCACCATTGAGGCTCGCAATCGGGGCGAACCGGTTGAGGGTCGTCGGGTCCCCGGGCGCGAGGGGTGCACTGAGGAGGTAATGGGTTTCACTGAGGCCGATGCGGGGCGTGAGTGAAGCCGTGGAATCTCCGATTTCATAACTCAGCCGCGGCTCGAGATCGAGGCGGTTGCCGGTCAGCTTGCCGGCTGCCTGATAGCGGACAAACTCCCCACGCATGTGGAAATCGAGTCCGGTCGGGCTGGTCAGCCAACGACCGTCGAACAGGATGTCGGGCAGGCTCGCATAGGGACGGTCGGCCTCAGGGATCGTGGGGTCGACCGTCTGGATGTCCTGGACGAGGCTCGTCAGGTTCCAGTCGGGCTCGGCGTAGGTCAGGGAGAGTGTCCGGTACTGGTAGGGCTGCGCCACCTCGATGAGGCTCGTTCCGAAATCCTGGAAATAGCTCGGATCGCTCACGTAGTTGATGTTCGCATTGAGGCTCGTGTGGGCGGACAGGGTGGTTTGGTCGATATAGTTCAACTGGGCACGGCGGCTGTCCGTGACCCGGTCGTGGGGCAGGTAGTGGCCTTCCAATTCGCCCCGGCTCGATTCGGTGAGGTAACGGAACTCGAGCCCGGTCAAGACGCCCCGGTAGCTCAGCAGGCGCGGAGTGAGCGTGAGGTCCATGTTGGGTGCGATGTTCCAGTAGTAGGGGATCGACAGGTCGAGCCCGTTCAGGCTGTTGTCGCCGATCGAGGGGGCCAGAAACCCGGATTTGCGGCGGCTGCTCAGGGGGAAGGTCAGATAAGGGGTCCAGAAAAAGGGAACGCCGTAGAAATCGATCCAGACATCGTGGGCGACTCCGACATCGGATTCCGGGTACAGGCTGGCGTGGCTCGCATGGAGCACCCAGTCGGTCTGTCCGACCGGACAGGTCGTATAGCGCAGGGCGCGGATGCGGGCCAGTCGCGAACCCACCGCCTGGATCCGGGCAGCGGTGCCGCGACCGTGCCGTTTAGGAATCTCGAACCGGGTATTGAAAAACACCCCGCTGCGGGTCCTGAAGTTGTAGGTTCCGTGGCTCCCGAGGAGATCGAACCCGGGTTCGGCAAAGCGCAGATGCCCCTCTCCGGTCACGAGTCCGGTCGCGCGGTCGTACAGTGCATGATCGACCCAGAGTCGGCGATCCCCCTCGGTGAGCGTGACCTCACCCAAGAGTCGGGAGACCCCCTTCTGGAGCAGGGTGGCATGCCGCGCTTCGGCGACGATCAGTCCCGGGACGGGGTGCCTCGGCAGCTCCGCGGCCGGGAGGGGCGGACAGGACCGGAAAAGGTACTGGGCCGATGCGAGTCCCGGCATGAGGAGGGCGAGGGTGAGGAAGCCTTGGGTCCATCGACCGCGACGGACCGGGTGTCTGCCTGTGGCTTTGGGATCGAGTCCGCCGATCACACCGCGCGCCCCTCGCCGCGCGGCATTTCCGCTATGATGGAGCGCCCGCCGTATCCGAGGGTGATGTGCTGGATCGTCTGACGGAGTTGAGGCAATGGGTCACCGATCGGGTCGGACGGTTCGAGGCCATCGTTCCGGCATCGGAAGATGCTTCGTTTCGCCGCTATTTCCGCATTATATATCGGGATCGGACCCTCATCGTCATGGATGCTCCGCCCGCGTTGGAACCTTTGGGATCCTGGCTCCGGGTGCGGGCGATGCTCGAGTTGGGTGGGATCCATGTCCCGAGGCTGGTCCACGCGGAGCCCGGTCTCGGATTCGTGGTCATGGAGGATCTCGGATCGGAGACCTATGAGACGGCGCGCGTCAAGGGCGCCTCCCCGGATCGGCTCTTCGAACAGGCCTGGGAAACACTCGTCCGCATCCAGAAGGTCGATGTGCCCGGAGACTGGCCCGGTTACGACCACGCGCGGCTCATTGATGAAATGGAGCTTTTCTGGACTTGGCTCGTCGAGCGGCATCTCGGCCTTGAGGTGGATGCGGGGATCCGCCGGAGGTTCGAGAGCGCGATGGAAACACTGGCCGGCCGCGCCTTGACGCAGCCCCGGGTGTTCGTACACCGGGATTATCATTCCCGCAATCTCCTGGTCACGCCCGAGCGGAGTCCCGGCGTCATCGATTTCCAGGATGCCCTCTACGGTCCGGTGAGCTATGACGCCGTCTCCCTGTTGCGGGACTGCTATATCGACTGGCCCGAGCCGGATCTCGTGCGCTGGCTGGGGGAATATCATGCCCGGGCCCGGGAGCGGGGCGTACCGGTTCCCCCAGTTGAACACTGGTCCGCCGATTTTGACTGGATGGGCATCCAGCGCCATCTCAAGGCTTCAGGCATCTTTGCCCGTCTCTGGCACCGGGATGGCAAGCCCGGCTATCTTCCGGAGATCCCGCGCACGCTGGGTTACGTGGTCCGGGTTGCGGAATCCTACCCGGAACTCCGGGCCTTGGGAGCGTGGATCGAGGGGCAGGTCCTCCCGGCCACGCACGAGGCCCGCAGCGGGGCGGACCGGTGAAGGCCCTGATCCTCGCGGCGGGCCGGGGTCTGCGCCTCGCCCCGCTCACCGATCAGGTGCCGAAACCCCTCCTCGTCCTGGGAGGGGAAACCCTGCTTGCCCGGCAGATCCGCGCGCTCGCACGGGCCGGCATCCAGGATCTCGTGATCAACCTTTCCTACCGGGGCGGGATGATCCGGGAGGCGATCGGGTCAGGAGCGCGCTATGGCGTCCGGGTCCAATACTCGGATGAAGGCCCGACTCCGCTTGAAACCGCGGGTGGCGTCCGGCGGGCACTCGATTTCTTGCGTCCCGGACCCTTCTGGGTCGTGAATGCGGATCTCGTGACCGATTTTTCCTATGCGCCCTTTGCACTCGAGGCGGGTGAGGCAGCGCGGATTGTGCTCGTGCCCAATCCGCCGCATCACGCCGGTGGGGATTTCGCGCTCGCCGGGGGCCGGGTCCGGGTTTCGGGCACGCCCCGCTTCACCTTTGCGGGCATTGGTCTCTATGCGGCGCACCTGTTTGAGGAGCTGCCACCGGAGACGCCTCTTCCCCTGGGGCCTTGTCTCAGGCTGTGGGCGGAGGCCGGTCTTTTGGGCGGAGTGCTCCATCCGGGCCTCTGGCAGGATGTCGGGACACCCGAGGGCTGGCGCCTTGCGCATGAAACGTTCCCTATGCCCAAAAACCCCATGGGGAGCGGGTGATGGCGATGGCCACAATGTCGGCAAAAACGAGGAGGGCCAGGATGAATGCGCCGATCCGGAGCCCGCGTGGACCCGGAAGCCGGAAAGCCAAAAGACCAAGGACGATGTAAACCACGATGAGGAGGAGCTTCACGCCGAGCCAGCTCACGACCCGGGGATCGAGTCCGAGGATCCAGGCGAGCGAGATGCCGGTCAGAAGGAGCAGCGTGTCGACCACGTGTGGTGTGATCCGGAGCCAGCGCGGGTCGGGCAGGGGATGTTGGATGAGGCGCCGGCTGCCCCGGAAAACCAGGAGGCAGACGCTCAAGGTGGCCATGAGGACATGGCTCGCCAGGAGAACATCGAAAGGGTTCATCTCGGTATCCGGGGGTAGGCGCCGGGGCCGTATCCGGTGCAGGCTGGAGGACTCGCTCGCAATTGTACTGCCCTCAACGCCCCTGATCCATGACCGTAACCCGGTCGCGGGGTCTTTCGGGATCCCCTCGGATGCTAATGGTCACCGTTCGTGGGGAGGGTCACCACGGCTTCGAGTCCCTTCTCCGGATGATTGCGGAGATAGAGGTGGCCACCGTGGATCTCCGCAATGTTCCGTGCGATGCTGAGCCCGAGACCGGTGCCCCCGCGCTCCCGGCTGCGTGAAGGGTCGAGCCGGTAATAGGGCTCGAAGACCTTCTCGAGCCGGTCGATCGGGATGCCGGGGCCGTGGTCCCGGATCACGATTTCGACTTCAGGACCATTCGAGCGCACCCGGATCTCCGCGCGTTGTCCGTACCGGAGCGCGTTCTGGATGAGGTTTTCGCAAAGCCGCCGGATCAGTGAAGGGCGGCCGAGGATCGGGCGGGTGTGGGATCCGTCGATTGAGACGGACTGGCCCTGTTCGACGAGATCGGCCTCGATCGTCTCGAGCAGGGCCATGAGATCGATCGGCTGGACCGATTCTCCTGAATCGAGTCCCCTCAGGAAATCGAGCGTTTCCCCGGTCATGGCCGCCATCTCGTCGAGGTCACGGACAAACTTTTCCCGGAGTGCGGGATCATCCAGAAGTTCACTCCTCAGGCGCATGCGGGTGATCGGTGTCCGCAGGTCATGTGAAATGGCCGTGAGCAACCGGGTCCGGTCGTCCAGGAACTGCTTGAGCCGCTCCTGCATGTCATTGAATGCGCGGGCCGCCCGCCGGACCTCGATCGGGCCTTTTTCCGGCAGGGCTTCACGCTGGATGTTGTGTCCGAGATCCTCGGCGGCATTGGCGAGCGCCGAAAGGGGCCGGGTCGCGAGCCGGACCGCCCAGAGCACGAGGATCAGGATGGCCAGTGCCAAAACCCCGAGGTAGGCGATCAGGGGATAGGGCCACTCCGTGATCCCGAGCGGTCTCAGGTAGTTGAAGCGGACCCAGCCACCGGATCTCAGGCGAATGTCGAACACGCTGCGGGTCCGATAGCCGTAATCGAAAGGCAAAAGACCATTGGGGTGGGGGACCGGATCCCGCAGGAGATAGCCCTTGATCGCGTGGTGGGGGAGAATGGTTTTCAGGATCTCGAGGAAGCGGAGTGCCCGGTGGTCTTGGGGCCGCGCGTCATTGGGAGTGGCCGGACGATGGGCGAAGAGCGTGACGCGGACTCTCGGCGAGGTGCGGATCGCGGCCACCCGGGCACGCTCCCCGATCGGCAGGTGATCGAGCAGATTGACGAGATCGGCATCGTGTTCCGCGAGCTGCCGGTCGGAGAAATAGACGAGCGCCTGGTCGCGTTCGTAGAAGCTCAGGCTGGCCGCGACGATCTGCGCGACCGTGAGACCGATCAGGAGGATCAGGGTTAGGCGCCCGAAGAGGGATTGGGGCAGCAACCGCATCATGCGGTGATCTCGACCGGAAGGGCGAAGAGATACCCCTCTCCGCGAATGGTGCGGATCAGGGTCGGTTCGCGGCCGTCATCGCGCAGCCGGTGCCGCAGCCGGCTCACCTGGATGT
>JAJZNM010000125.1 GCA_021852325.1 Pseudomonadota bacterium | reverse complement strand
TGCCCTATTTCGATTTCGCGCTGACCTCGCAGTATGTGCTCGGCCGCTACTGGCAACGCGCAACCCCCACCGAACGGACGGAATTCCAGGCCTTCTTCTACCACTACCTGATTCATACCTATGCCACCGCGCTGCGTCATTACCACGACGTCCGGATCACCGTCATCCCGTATCGGGGCTCGATGGCGGTGCATTACGCCAATGTCGAGACCCTCATTCATACCCGGGGCGGGCAATCGGTGCATGTCCTCTATGCGCTCTACCGAACGCCCACGGGCTGGCGCATCTTCGATGTCAGTGTCGAGGGGATCTCGTACGTGATGAGTTTCCGCAACCAGTTTGCGCCGATTCTCGCGCGGATCGGGGTGGCCGGGCTGATTCACAAGCTCCGTACGCACACGCTGGGTTCGGCATCCGGACGGAAGGGTTGACGTGCCCGGGCGGCGGATCCCTTCCGGATCCTTGGCGCGCGTGGCGTTTGCGGACGGGCGTCTTGAGCTCGAGGGACGCATCACCTTCGAGACCGTGATGGCGCTGGACCGGCAAGTACGTCCCTGGCTCGCTGGGGCCACGGCCGCCAACCTCCAATCGGTCACCTTCATGGACAGCGCCGGTGTGGCGCTACTCGTCGAATGGAAACGCCTCGCCACCCGGTCCGGGCGGGAACTGTCTTTCCTCAATGTCCCCGACCAGGCGATGGCGATCGCCCGGCTGAGCAATGCCCTCGGGGTACTCGGGTTCGGATCGGACGAACGGAAAAGACGGGGCTCAGGAGCCGCCTGACCCGCCGGGTGGGCCGAGTGACGGGTACTGGATTGGCGGGTTGCCGTGATAGAACTCGAAGCGCTGGTGGGCCAGATAGCCGTCTTTCATCATGAGGTACGGGTCCGGCGCCGAATAAATCAGATGAAAGGTCCCGATCAGATGGGCCCGGACGTTGATCAGCTGGAGCACGGTGAGTTCGTTCCGCAGGGCTGTGGAGTGGAGGTACTCCACCGGGCTGCCGTAGTAGCTGTCTACCGTGATCCCCGCGAGGCTCCGGAGACTGCCTGGACCGAACAGGGGGAGGACGAGATAGGGGCCTCTCGGGACCCCCCAGTGAGCGAGCGTGAGGTCAAAGCTCGCATGATGCGCTGAGAGGCCCATCGGCGTGGCCACATCAAAGAGCCCGAGTACGCCAAAGGTCGTGTTGACGAGAAAGCGTCCGCTCTCATCCAGGCCCGGGCCGATCCGCCCCTCGAGAAACTCATTCACCACGATCACGGGGCTGCCGAGATTGTCGAACACGTTGTTGACGCCAATACGGACAGGATGGGGGATCTCGGCCACATAGAAATGAGCCACCGGCTTGAGGAGGGTGTGGTCAATGGCCTCGTTCAAGGCAAAGTTGGCCCGATTGATGTCATGGAAAGGTCCCGGGCTCCCCTGGGGAAGCGTTGCGCATGCGCTGAGCAGGAGGACGGTGAGGAGCAGGGCTCCGGTCTTGCCGGCCGACCGGAAGTTGCGTCTCGTGCCCGTGGATTCAGGTGATGGAATCATGTGAATGGCTCAGCTCTTTCTCTTTGGAAGCCCGGTTGGGATGATGCCGGATCCATTGCTGGATCACGGCCAAGAAGGCATGATACCGGTCCTGCTCGAAGGCTGAGAGATGGGGGGCCTTGAGGGCGAGGTCCATCTCGAGCTGGGCATCGAGGTAAGAGCCCAAGTCGACAAAATAGCGGGCCAGATAATAATCCGAGAGCGGTTTGCGGCCGAGTTGCGCATTCAGGCGGGCCAGACGGTGCAGGACCAGGAGGTGCCCGGGACGCAATCCGTGAAAGCGGTCGAGGACCATGAGTGCGCGGTCGAGGTGGCCTCCGCGGGCGAGGGCCTTGCTGTAGCCAAGGATCGTGGCCTCATTGTCGGGGAAGTAGCGGTCGGTTGTGGCATAGGATCGGATTGCTGTGCGCGTCCGGCCCAGCTCGAGGAGGGCATGGGCCTCGGCCAGGCGGAAGGCGAGGATCATGGGTTCGCGTTTGACCAGAGGGGCGATTGTGGCCAGTGCTGCTTTGGGATCGCCGAGACGCAGCCAGCAGAGGACTTCGCCATAGTGGTTGGCCAGCCGGTGCCAGCGGGAGGTTTGCGGGTCCGGAGCGCGGACCTTCTGTTCGAAGTGCTGCAGGGTTCGGCCGAGGTGGTGGCTCACGAGTACTCGTACCCGCGCACGCATCAGTGCGTAGTCCGGGTCCACCGGCCGGGGATGGTATTCGAGCCGCCGGGCACGTTCGGCGGCATTGGCCATCCGGTCGAGATTGGTCGGGTGATCCAGAATAAAGGCCGGCGGGCGCCCGTTCAGGGCCGTGAGCCCGGCGAGCGCACGGAAGGCGTCGACCATGCCGTAGGGATCAAAACCCGCTCGGGCCATGATCGTGATCCCGACCCGGTCGGCCTCCGATTCATGGGTCCTCAAGTAATCGATTTCATATTGTTCGTACCCGCCTGCTGCAGACCCGATCGCGGCCAGAGCCACGTTGGGGTTGCCGCTCACGGCAGCAAGCGCGATGGCGCCTGCCAGCGCGGCGAGGCCGATCACGCCCTGGTGCTTTTCCGCAGCGACTGTCCGCGCGATGTGCCCCTGAACTTCATGTGCGGTCTCATGCGACAGGATGGCCGCGAGTTCGTCCTCATGGTGTGTGAAGAGAATGATGCCCGTAAAAATGGCTATGTAGTTTCCGGGTGCCGCAAACGAGTTGATCTGGTTCGTCCGCATGACGAAGTAGTGGAACGGCAGGGTCGGCCGGGCGCTGTGGGAGGAGAGGAGGTGTCCGAGGTGGGAGATATAAGACTCGACTTCGGGATCCTTGAGCACGAGGTGCAGGCGTTCGAGTCCCTCGTACATCCGCTGCCCCAGGGCGTCGAGTGTGCGATTCGAAATGGCGCTCTCCCCGGGAGAGCCGAGTTCGGGGAGCGTGTATTCCGGGCTCACATGCCGGAGGTCTGGCGGGGGCGTCTGCGCACCGGTTGGCGGGATGAGCGCACACATGAGCCCGAGGTACCCGAGGAAACTGGCGACCCGGCACCGGCGGGTAATTCTGCCCCGCATCTCAGGCATCCTGCGTCGATCGGGTTCGGGACCACTCACTTAGAACTGGTATCCGAACTCCAGGGCATAGAGATCGGCGCTGAGATCCCACGTGCCGATCACCTGGTCTCCTGACGGGCTCACGTTGTCCATGGGAACATGCTTGTTGAGGAACAGGTGCGCATAGCCGAATGACAGCGTGGTCGAGGGGGTTGGAGCATACGACAGGCCGAGTGCGAGCCAGGTCCGGTTGGCGTCCGGCAGCCGTGCATTGCGGGTCGAGTTGGGTACGGGCGACTCATCCCATCCGAGTCCGCCCCGGAACGTCCACTGGGCATTGTAATGCCAGTCCGTCCCCACACTCCCAAACCAAGTGTTCCGGTAGTCTTCGGGCGTCGTAGCCGGTGGCTGGTTGGGATTGGCGAAGAGGACCTCGATCTGGTTGAAGGAATCCCAGCGCGTGTAGCTGGCCGTGGCGGAGATGTCCCAGGCCCGGGATAGGTCCTGATCAAAACTGAGCGTTGCGGTATCCGGGGTCTCGATGTTTGCGCTCGCCGAAGTTGAGCTGAACAGCCCGCTCTGGAGGAAGAGTTCTGGCACATTGGAAAACGACGCGGTGCCGACCAGGTCATGGGTGATCCGGCTCCGGTAGGCCAGGCCGATACGGGTTCCATGGGCATGCCAGAGGAACCCGATGTTCCATCCGAAAGCGGTGTCGCTGCCCACAACCGCACTGTACATGTCGTGGGACTGCGGGGTGAGGCCGAGGCTCGTGCAGTTGATCGGGCCAAGCTTGGAGAAGCAGACGGCGCCCGAGTCGATCGCATTGGTGAGTTTGGCATTGGCCTTGGAAATATCCACCCCGGCGCCAACAGAAAAGTGGTTGGAGATCCGGTAAGCCAGGGTCGGATTGAAGTTGATGACCGACAGGGAGGTGTAAACAGCTTCGTAGCGGAGGATGGATGAGGCGTCATAGTCTGTGTTGAGCCCAAAGGGCACATAGATGCCAACCCCCCAGGACCAGGCATGGTTGATGGGCGCGCTGTAAAAGATGGATGGAACGAAGTTGAGTTTCTGTCCGCCATTGCCACCGTTGTCGCCCGACAAGGGCTGCCCGATCGCGTCCACGGCCGAGGTGGGGCTGAACTCCGCATTGAGCTTGATCAGCGTGCCCGTGAAGTTGAATTGTGGTTTCTTGAGGAGGGTGAGGAGGGCCGGGTTATAGTACACGGCCGTGGCGCCGTCTGGCTTGGCGGCACTGCCGGCATAGGCACGACCCGTATCCTTGGCACTGTCCTCGTTCAGGGCAAATCCCGATGCATGGGCAAGTGCCGAGAATCCAACGAGTGCGATCAGGGCAGGGATCCAGACCCGGAAAGTCGGGTGGCGGGGCGAACAGGTGAGGGAGGCGGTCAACATGGCAAACTCCTTGTAGCGGGGTTTAAAACGGTGCGGGCGGACGCGGGGACTCTCGGGTCTCCCCTTGGGGTCGGTGGTGGCAAGAGCCCTGGCAATGGATGTGCATGTGCAAGTTGAGCATGTGCATGTTGAGTCTCGAGCCCGCGCACGCCTCATGGTAGCACAGCTTGCCTGGCCGATCCGGGCAGGCAAGAACGGCTGGTGGTTGAGACTTCACAGGTCTTGGGCCGCAAAATCGGCCAGGCGCGAGCGCTCCCCCCGTGCCAAGGTCACATGACCCGAATGTGGCCAGTGTTTGAAGCGGTCGACCACATAGGTGAGCCCTGAGGTTGCCTCGGTCAGATAGGGGGTGTCGATCTGGGCGATGTTGCCGATGCAGACCATTTTCGTGCTCGGCCCGGCACGGGTGATCAGGGCGCGCATCTGTTTGGGGGTGAGGTTCTGGGCCTCATCGATGATGACATAACGGTTGAGAAAAGTCCGTCCACGCATGTAGTTGAGAGAACGGATCTTGATCCGTTGCCCGATCAGGTCCTGGGCCGCGGCTCGACCCCAGTGGTGTGTGCTCGGGCCGGCCAGGACTTCAAGATTGTCGAGCAGAGCGCCCATCCATGGGGTCATTTTTTCCTCTTCCGTGCCCGGCAGGAATCCAATGTCCTCGCCGAGCGGGACGGTGATGCGGGTCACAATGATCTCCCGGAAGCGGTTGTGTTCGATCGTGTCCTGGAGGCCGGCGGCGAGCGTCATCAGGGTCTTCCCGGTGCCGGCCGGACCGAGCAGGGTCACAAAATCGATATCGGGGTCGAGCAGGAGGTTCAGGGCGAAGTTCTGTTCCCGGTTCCGCGCGTGGATGCCCCAGACCGACTGGTGCGGGTGACGGAAATCACGGGTGAGCTCGATCACCGCCCGCCCACCCGAGAGTTCGTGGACCCGGCCTTCGATGCCGTTTTCGGTGTTGCTGTAAAGACAGAGGTTCGGGTACCACGCCTGGACGAGTGGTCCTTCTACCACATAAAACGTGCGTCCATCCCGGGACCAGGATTCGAGGTGTTCGCCATGGGTCTGCCAGAAGTCGTCCGGCAATGCCCGGACGCCGCTGTCCAGGAGGCTCACATCCTCGAGTGCCCGGTCGCTGGCATAATCCTCGGCCCGGATGCCAAGGACTGCAGCCTTGATGCGGAGGTTCACATCCTTGGTGATCAGGGTGACCGCATGACGCGGGAAACGGTTGGCGAGCGTGAGGCTCACGGACAGGATGGCGTGGTCCGGGTGGGTTCCCGGCAACTCGAGCGGGAGCGGCTGGCTCAGGGAATCGGTCTGGATGAACAGGAGCCCCCGGGCCGTCTCGCCGTGGCCGTTCGATCCAGGCCGGGCGGCTTCGAGGCGGAGCCCCCGGGTGATGTCGGACTGGCTCGCGCCCTGGATCAGCTGCTCGAGAAAGCGGCTCGCTTGGCGGGCGTTCCGCGCCACCTCGCTCATCCCCTTTTTCGCGGCGTCGAGTTC
>JAJZNM010000127.1 GCA_021852325.1 Pseudomonadota bacterium | reverse complement strand
GATCCGCGGGACGACGTCCCAACGGGTACCAGTATACGCCGTCGAATTCGTGGCCATCCCTGTGGTTCCGGGATGAGGATCCCGGGGTCCTCTCACATTCCCTCAACCGTGGCAGGATGCCGGGGCCGTGATGCGGTATTCTGCCCCATCCGGTTTCACGGGGGCTTGTCCGTCCTTTGTGGGACACGATGTCTCTGGCGATATGTGGAGGATCGATGCCGATGGGTGCCACAGGTTCTCGAGAGTGTGCTGGCCGGCGTTACTGGATTTCGGGGCATGTCCAGGGCGTGGGTTTCCGCGATTTCGTCGAGCGGCGCGCACGCGCGCTCGGCGTGCGGGGATGGGTGCAAAACCTTCCCGATGGGCGGGTTGAAGTCCTGGCCTGCGGGTTTCCGGATGCGCTCGGCGCACTCGAGGCCGCCCTTGAGGCCGGTCCCCGCGGCGCCCGGGTCGATCGGGTGGAGACCGCACCCTTGCCCGAAGGGGTGAGCACGACTCCCGGCACCTTCGAGATCCGGCGTTCCTGAAGCCCCGGTCCCTGGACTCAGTGCCAGTACCAGCGGGAAGACAGGCGATCGAGGACGAGGTCTGCGTAATGGACACTGTCTCTCCGTCCGTTGTAGCGTTCAAGTGCGAGTGCGTAATCGCCCCGGGCCTGTTTGAGGTAATAGTGGAGGATGCTGCAACCAATCCGGAGATTGGTCCGGACGTTGAACAGGTTGTCCTGGGGCCGTCCGATCTCGTGGAGCCAGAAAGGCATGATCTGCATGAGTCCCTGGGCGCCGACCGACGAGACCGCAAAGCGGTGAAAACGGCTCTCGACATTGATGATGGCGAGCACGAGTTCGGGCGAGACGTGCGCTTGCCGGGCCGCTTCGTGGATCGCGACGAGCAGGCGCAGGCGGCGGGCGGAGTTTTCCACGTAGGGTTTGAGCCGTCTCGACATGACGGTGAGCCAGACCCGGGCAACGTAGCGGTTCCGGAAACCATGATCCTGCCGGGCAAAGGTCTCTCGAAGATAGGACTGGAGGGCAGGATTGTTCCGGGGCGCCGGTCCGGCGTGCGCGGACAAGGCGAGCCCGAGGAAGAGGACGGGCAGAAAGCCGGGTGATCCCCTCAGCTTGACCGGGGCGCCTTCTCGTCCAGGATCTCGCATACGGAATCGAGCGGCAGTGCTTCCATTTTCTCGGTCTTGCGTTCGCGCCATTCGACGATGCCTCGTGCGAGACCGCGTTCGGAAACCACGAGACGGTGGGGAATGCCGATCAGGTCGAGGTCGGCGAACATGGCTCCGGGGCGCAAACCCCGGTCGTCGAGGAGGACAGTGCGGCTGGCCCCCTCGAGGCGCTTTTCGAGTTCCTCTGCGACCTCGAGAACGCGCCCGGGTGCGCCCCCCCCGATCGGGGCGATGGCGAAATCAAACGGGGCGAGCGGAAGCGGCCAGACGATCCCGAGCTCGTCATGATGCTGCTCGACGGCGGCTGCGACGATGCGGCTCACGCCGATTCCGTAGCAGCCCATCCAGAAGGACGTCTCCAGACCCGACTCCTCCCGGAAACGGGCATTCATGCGCTCGCTGTATTCGGTTCCGAGCTGGAAGATGTGGCCGACCTCGATGCCCCGCACGAGATGGAGGTGCCCACGCCCATCGGGACTCGTGTCCCCCTCGGTCACGAGCCGCAAATCCATTGATTCGGGTTCGGGGCAGTCCCGCCCCCAGTTGATCCCGCTCAGGGATACTCCGTCCGCATTCGCGCCGGAGCGGAAATCCGAAAGCGCCGCCGCCGCGTGATCGGCGAGGAGCGGGATGCCGAGGCCGACCGGCCCGAGCGAGACCGCCTCGCAGCCGAAGCGTTCGCGTATCTCCGGGGGGGACAGCAGGTCTGAGGCCCCGAGCTGTTTGGCCGCCTTCACGGGGTTGAGTTCATGGTCGGCACGAAGGGCGACGGCCAGCAGTCCGCCATCTGTTTTTCGCACGATCTCGATCCGTACGGCGTGCGTGGGGTCCGGTGTGCCCACGCCTGCAGGCGGGATCGCCTCGCGGGTGAGTGGACTGTGCGCAGGCGCACGGAGGCCAGCGGGCGCTCGGGTCTCGGCCAGCTCGACATTGGCCGCGTAATCGCTTCCGTCCGACAGCGCCAGCCGGTCTTCCCCGGCATCGGCCAGGACATGGAACTCGTGGGAGATGCGCCCGCCGATCGCACCGGAATCGGCGGCAACCGCGCGCGCTGCAAGACCCAGTCGCTCAAAGATCCGGAGGTAGGCCTCCCGCATGGTTTCATATCCGGTCCGGAGCGAGGCTTCGGAATCGTGGAAGGAATAGGCATCCTTCATGACGAACTCGCGTGCACGCATCACGCCGAAGCGGGGGCGGATCTCGTCGCGGAACTTGGTCTGGATCTGGAAGAAGGTCAGTGGCAGCTGGCGATAGGAGCGGACCTCGCGGCGGACGAGATCGGTGATCACCTCCTCATGGGTTGGTCCGAAGCAGAAGGGGCGATCGTGGCGGTCCGTCAGACGCAGGAGTTCGGGCCCATACTTGGTCCAGCGTCCCGATTCCTGCCAGAGCTCTGCAGGCTGGATGGCCGGCATGAGGAGTTCCACGGCGCCGGCGCGTTCCATTTCCTCGCGCACGGCGTGTTCGACGCGCCGCAGCACCCTGAGCCCGAGGGGCAGCCAGGTGTAGATGCCGGCGGCCACCATGCGGATCAATCCGGCCCGCAGCATGAGACGATGGCTCACGAGTTCGGCTTCAGCCGGGGTTTCCTTGACCGTGAATAACCCGAGTGCACTGGCGCGCATGATGGAGATCGTCCGATCGACCGGATCGGCTGCAATTTAACACGAAGCAGAGCCCGCCTTGCCAGCCTGGCACCGACGGGGCGGAGCGGCGGAGTCCCGGCCGCCGCCACACGCATGACGTGCTGGACTATCATGGACGCATGGAAACCAAGTCGGCCCGGGTCGCGGGCATTCCAGGATGCGCGGCATCGGCCACCGGGTGGGGGAGTCCGCACCGGGGCCTTCACACCGGGCGATGCGCATGAGCGGACCCGGCCGGATCGGCGTGATCGGCTATGGCTCGCAGGGACGCGCCCAGGCACTCAATCTCCGCGATGGAGGCTTTGAGCCCGAGATCGGATTGCGCCCGGGTTCGCCCCACTGGGATGAGGTCCGCGCGGACGGGCTTAAGCCCGTCGCGATCGATGCCCTCGCCGCGCATGCGGACCTCCTCGTGTTCCTGATCCCGGATGAAGCCCAGCCTGCCGTCTATGCCGGGGAGGTGGCAACCCGTATCCGGAGTGGCAGCGCACTGGTCTTTGCCCACGGCTATAACATCCATTACCGGATGATCCTCCCGAGGCCAGACCTCGATGTGATCCTGGTGGCCCCCCTCGCGGTTGGCGCCAAGGTCCGCGAACGTTTCGTGGCGCGCAGGGGGATCCCGGCACTCCTCGCCGCTGCACAGGATGCGAGCGGCCAGGCCCTCGCCCGGGCCCGCACCTATGCCGAGGCCCTGGGCGCGACCATGGGGCAGATCATCGAATCGAGCTTTGCCGAGGAGACAGAAACCGATCTCTTCGCGGAACAGGCCATCCTGTGCGGGGGGCTTACCCACCTCATCCTGGCCGGGTTCGAGACGCTCGTCCAGGCCGGCTATCAGCCCGAGATCGCGTATTTTTCCTGCCTCGAGGAAGTGAAATACATGGCCGACCTGATCCAGGAACGGGGTATTGCGGGAATGCGCGAGGCGATCTCGACCACGGCCGAATATGGTGACTAC
The DNA here is from genome assembly GCA_021852325.1 of Pseudomonadota bacterium. Classification (GTDB taxonomy): domain Bacteria; phylum Pseudomonadota; class Gammaproteobacteria; order JAKAQQ01; family JAKAQQ01; genus JAJZNM01. The sequence goes on along the minus strand of JAJZNM010000127.1, from coordinate 2,223 downwards.
ACCCGCGGTCCCCGTGTGGTCGGCGCCGCGAGCCGGGAGGCGATGCGCGACCTCCTCGTGGAAATCCAGGAAGGCACCTTCGCGCGCGAACTCGACCAGGCAATCCGGACCGGAGGCGCCGAGCTCGAGGCCTGGCGGCGGGAGGCGGCGCTCCATCCGATCGAGCACATCCGGGCCAAGATAGCCGCAACCGGCGAATCACAGATCACGCCCTTCACTCGCCCGCAGGGCCGGAAATCCCGGAGGAAGTCCACATGAGCGGGGGAGGCGGCGAGACTTTGCCGCGAGACACCCGACGCCGCGGGGTCTATCTCCTGCCCAACCTCTTCACGACGGCTGCGCTCTTCGGCGGATTCTACGCCATCATCTCCGCCCTGAACGGGAGGTTCATCGATGCGTCCATCGCCATTTTCCTTGCGGGCATCATGGATGGGCTCGATGGCCGGGTGGCGCGCTGGACCCATACCGTGAGCGAGTTTGGCAAGGAATATGACAGTCTCTCCGACGTGATCGCCTTCGGGCTGGCTCCGGCGGTCGTCGTGTACCGCTGGGCGTTCGTGCCCTATCTCCAGGAATCGGCGATCGTAGCGCGCTTCGGATGGCTCGCCGCATTTTTCTACGCAGTCACCGCTGCGCTGCGCCTGGCGCGATTCAACACGCATGCCCCGGTACTCGACAAGCGCTATTTCCAGGGGCTGCCATCCCCGGCTGCAGCCGGTCTCGTGGCCAGTTCGGTCTGGCTCCTCGAAGTCTGGCCACGGGGGAGCTGGATCATGATCCCCGCCTGGATCGTGCTGGTTGCGACCGGCGCCCTGATGGTGAGCCAGATCCGGTATTACAGCTTCAAGGATTTCAACCTGGCCGGCCGGATCCGTTACACGTCGGCCGTGGCGATCCCCCTCTTCCTGATCGTGATCGCACTGAGTCCGGCCAAGGTGCTCTTCACTTGTCTTTTGGCCTATGCGGTGTCCGGCCCGCTCTTTTCTCTCTGGCGCTGGCGGCACCGGAGGCGCAAGACCGGAGCGGGGCCATGACTCCGCGCGAGATCGGTCCCGTCCTCGATTTCCTGGGCCTTACCCGATGGCGCGAGCAGCAGGATGGCCAGGGCCCGAAGGGGGCGTCGCCGCCTTTCGGGGAACGGAAGCCCGAGCCCGCCGGAAAACCGGTATCCGCCCCGGACCACCCGGCACCGGTGGGTCGCCTGGCGGATCTCGACTGGGAGCCGCTCAGCATGCGTGTCGCAGCCTGCGAGCAGTGTTCCTTGTGCCAGGGACGGACCCGAACCGTGTTTGGTTCGGGCCCGAGACGCGCGGAGTGGCTGTTTGTCGGGGAGGCGCCGGGCGCGGAGGAAGACCGCCAGGGTTTGCCGTTTGTCGGGCGCGCAGGGCAGCTCCTCACCTCGATGATCGAGGCCATGGGGCTCAAACGTGATGACGTCTTCATCACGAACGTGCTGAAGTGCCGACCGCCGGGCAACCGTGATCCACTGCCGGGCGAGGTGCAGTCCTGCCTGCCCTACCTCGAACGGCAGATCCGCCTGCTTGAACCCCGGATCCTGGTTGTACTCGGGCGCATCGCGGCACAGAGTCTGCTTGTGACCGAGGCGCCGATCAGCCGCCTGAGAGGACAGGTGCTGCGCTATGGTGCGGAGGGGATCCCGCTCGTCGTGACTTACCATCCGGCCTACCTCTTGCGCAATCCCATCGCCAAGCGGGAGTCCTGGCGCGACCTCAGGCTCGCGCTCGCGACCTTGGGTGAAAAGCACTGAACGCCACACCCGCCCTCGCGCAGCGATCCTTCCGACGCTTTCATCGGACCGATCTTCCGCGGATCATGGCGATCGAGCGTTCGGCGTACCGGCAGTGCTGGACCGAGGGCATTTTCCGGGACTGCCTCCGGGTCGGCTACGAGTGCTGGGCGATCCTCGAAGCCATGGAAATCGTGGGGTACGGGATCCTGTCGATTGGGGTGGGGGAGGCCCATCTGCTCAACCTCTGTGTGATGCCCGAGCGGCAGGGGTGCGGTCTCGGGCGTGAGTTGCTGAACCACCTCATCGACGGGGCGATCGGCCAGGGCGCGCTCGCCATGTACCTCGAAGTGCGCGTGTCGAACCTCCGTGCCCAGTCCCTGTACCGTTCGTTCGGGTTTCGCGAGATTGGCCGGCGGAACGCTTATTACCCGGCAGACGCCTTCCTGATGCGGGAAGATGCCCTGGTCTTCCGT
>JAJZNM010000099.1 GCA_021852325.1 Pseudomonadota bacterium | reverse complement strand
CAGGCCGAGTTCGCACTGGACCGGAATGAACTCGGGCGCTACCGCATCAACGCGTTCCTGGAACGGGGACGCGTTGCCATGGCGATCCGCTTCATTCCCAAAAACATCCCAGAGCTGTCGACGCTTGCCCTCCCTCCCCTTCTTGCCGACCTCACGAGGCTGCACCGGGGACTGATCCTCGTCGTGGGCTCGACCGGTGCCGGCAAGTCGACCACCCTGGCCGCCATGATCGATCATCGGAACACCCACCATACCGACCACATCCTGACCATCGAGGATCCGATCGAATACGTGTACGTCAACCGCCAATCGATCGTGAACCAGCGGGAGATCGGCAACGACGTCCAGAGCTATGCGGACGCCCTGCGCAGCGCGCTCCGGGCGACACCGGATGTGGTTCTGATCGGCGAAATCCGGGATCAGGAAACGATGACCGCCGCAATCGAGATGGCCGGTACCGGCCACCTGACGCTTGCGACCCTGCATACCAGTAACGCCCACCAGACTCTCGAACGCATCCTGAACCTCTACCCTGAGTTTGCACGACGGCAGATCCTCACCGATCTCGCCATCAACCTCCGCGCGATCATTGCGCAACGTCTCGTGCCCAACCTGCAAGCCAAACTCGTTGCGGCCGTCGAGATCCTGATCAATACCCCGCACATGTCCGATCTGATCCGCAAGGGCGATCTCGACGGCATCCGGGAAGGCATGGAACAAAGCGTAGAATCCGGCATGCAGACATTCGATACGGCCCTGCACCGCTTGTACCGCGAAGGTGTCATCGATCTCCAGACAGCCTTGAGTTTTGCCGATTCGAGAAGCAACCTCGAAAGCAAAATCCGGTTTGGCTGACCTCCTATCGCGCTCCTCGATGCGCACACAAGTCGTTCGATCCAAGGACCGGTTGCGATGCGCCGCGTTCATGCTCGGGGTGGTGCTGGCCACCGTGGCCGAGGCGCATACGCCCGGAGCCATCCTGTTCCAGCCCTCCCACGTCCAGGCAATCGCACTGTCCCCGACGGGGCACTGGTTGGCGGTCGCGGGGTATTTCCGACCGCATCAGCAGGAGCGGCTTGCGCTCATCAACCTACGCCGGCCGGGTCACGAGAAGGTGCTTCACCTGGTCCGCAAAAGCAAGGTCGCACATTTGCGCTGGACCCCCTCGGGGGTGCTTTTGGTCAGTACCCGTCTCAAGCTCGCGGGATACCACAGCTCCTTCCCGAGTGGAGAGATCTGGTCGATTCCGATCCATGGCGCCCACATCCAGCCCGCTCGCCTCGTCGCCGGATTCCGGGAACACCGACTCGAGTTCAACTTCGCATTCAACCGTGTGCTGGCGAGTCACACCCGCGATCCCCACCGGATCGAGGTCGAACGGTATTCCTACGACGACCCGGCTCCCCTCGCAGAATCGGTCAATCCCGAGACCGGCTTCGTCCAAGCCCAGGTCCATAGCCCCCTGACGAATGGCCAGCTTTTTACCAATCGTCATGGACGGGTGAAACTGGCCTTTGGCACGAACGCCCTGTCCGGAACGCTCGAACTCTGGTATCGGATCGGTCATTCCCTGCGGTGGAAGAACCTGAGCCGCTTGCTGGCCCGGGACGGACCGGCCTCTCAAGCCCGTCCGGTTGGTTTCCTGCCAGGCGACCACCGGTTTTATCTGCTCAGGACCAGCCGCTATGGAACCCTCGGACTTTATGCCGTGAACCCATCTACCCTGTCGGAAAGCCGTGTTTATGCCAGCCGCAAGCATGACATCCTCAAGACGTTCAGGGCACCCTCCGGGCGCATCTATGCCGTCTGGAGCGGGATCGCCCACCCACATTACACGTTCCTCGCCCCCCGGAGCCGAGAGGCCATCTGGATTCATCTGCTCTCGCCGATCTTCCGCCACCAGACCGTCCGCATCCTGAGCATGAACACCCGGGGAACCCGGGTCCTGGTGCGGGTCTCGGGCGACCGTAACCCGGGAGATTATTACTTCTTCAATCCGGGCACGCGTACCCTGCGCTATCTCATGAGCGCGAGCCCCAGCATTGAACCCCCGACGCTTTCGCGCCTGCATGCCTACGAACTCCCTTGGCAGCATGGATCCGAACCCCTCTATGTCGCCTTTCCGCACGACCGGAGCCGCAAACGCGGAGGGATCATCATCTGGATCCACGATCATCCTTTCGTGGAAGGCATCCACAAATCCTTTGATCCCAGGATACAGGACCTCACGAGTCACGGATTTGTGGTCGTCGAGGTCGACTATCCGGGATCCTTTGGAAGTGGTGCTGCCTGGAGACGGGCCGGCTATCACCACTGGAACGGAATCATGCTCCGGGGAATCTGGGCAGCAGCCAAATGGGCACAATCCCGCCACTGGGCTCCCCCAGGCAGAATCGCACTGGTCGGTTCCGGTTATGGTGGCTACGCGGCCATGATGCTCGCGGCAGTCCACCGCCAAGAGGTCCAGGCTGTGGTTTCGCTCAACGGGTACTACAACCTCAAGCTCCTCAGAACCCCGCTTGACCGGGAGTGGCGCACACCCACCGGACGCCGGTTCCTGAACCGGGTTCTCGGCCGACACCGTCTCAGCGAACGCTCCCCGGTCACGCTCGCACGATACATCCGGGCTCCGGTGCTCCTGATTCAAGGCGGACGGGACGAGCAGGCTCCTCCCGTGGATCTCAATGCCATCGCGACCGAACTGCACCGCATCAGGACCCCCGTGACGATCCTCAAGATGCCGACCCAAGGGCATCGGTTTACGGGATACCATGCGCGCCAGCGCATCTGGCACACGATCGTGCAATTCCTGAATCAGGCCTTCCATCGGGCTGTCCGCATCCGCGGTGCGGCTCATACGGATTGATGTGTCTTTTCATCGTCGAGAGGAATCGGGTTCACCCCAAACCATGAGCCGGTCGGGCCAGGCTTTCCTCGCAACGCTCACGAGGCTCGGCATCGGAGGTGTCGAAGATCTTCTGTTCGAGTTACCACTCCGCTATGAAGATGAAACCCGCCGGGTCCCGATTGGAGCCTTGTCTGGGGGACAAACCAGCCTCGTCGAGGCCACCATCGAGCTGGCCGACATCCGTTACACGCCAAGACGCCAGCTGCTTTGCCGGGTCTCGGATGGAACCGGGTTCCTGAACCTCCGTTTCTTTCATTTCCATGAGGCCCAGCGCGGAGCGCTGCAACGCGGCGACCGCATCCGTGCATTCGGTACCTGCCGGATGGGAATGGGTGGTCCCGAGTTTATCCACCCCCGTTACCAGGTTTTTCGCGCGGAAACTCTTCCTCCCCTCCGCGACCGGTTGACCCCGGTCTATACCCGGCGAAAAGGCGTAGGATCAAAACGCATCGCGCGGCTCGTGGAGACCGCACTCGAGCTCCTTCGGAAAGGAGAGCTCGAACTCGTCGACCGGCTACCCCGGGAGCATCTATCCGGCTGGATCCAGTCGACACTGCTCGATGCGCTCGAGCACATCCATGCGCCTCCTCCCGGCATATCCCCCCAGGATCTCTCGGAGCGGCTCACCCCCTTCCGCCAGCGCCTCGCCTTGGAGGAACTTTTGGCCCATGCCCATTCACTCCGGAAGATCCGGAGTGAATGGATCCGAACCCGATCCTTCCCCCTCACGATCGAATCCGGCGCCTTGGACCGATTCATGACCTCGCTCCCGTGGCGACTCACGGCCGCCCAGCTCCGCGCCTGGCAGGAGATTGCACGGGATCTCGAGCGCCCGATCCCGATGCTGCGGCTGCTTCAGGGGGATGTGGGATCGGGGAAAACGGTTCTTGCGGCACTCACGGCGTTCGTGACCGTTCAAAACCAGGGCCAGGCAGCAGTCATGGCACCGACTGAACTCCTCGTGAACCAGCATGCCAAAACCTTCCACGAATGGCTGGATCCCCACGGGGTGCCGGTACGATCGCTCCACGCCCGCCTCACCCGCAAAGAGCGACGCGAGGTTCTCGAGGAGCTCGGGAGCGGCCTGCCCTGCGTGGTGCTTGGGACCCAAAGCCTCTTTCAGGGTGATGTCGCCTTTCCCAGACTCATGAGCATCATCATCGACGAGCAGCACCGCTTTGGCGTGGAGCAACGTCTCAACCTGGCGGACAAGGGATCTCTACGGCCACATCAGCTGATCATGACCGCAACCCCGATCCCCCGCACCCTCGCCATGTCGCTTTACACGGGACTCGACCAGTCGCGTATCGACGAGCTGCCTCCGGGCCGGATTCCGGTCGCCACCACCGTGCTCCCCGAGACCCGTCGGAGTGAACTCGTGGCACGCCTTCCGTCCCTTTGTCAGACCGGACAGCAGGTGTTTTGGGTCTGCCCGCGGGTGGAAGACACCGAAACAGGAGGGGGACGGGCGGTCGAGACGGCATGGGGCGAACTGCGTGCAGCCTGCCCGGACTTGCGTCTCGGGATGATCCATGGACGCATGGATTCTCGAGAACGCCAGCGGATCGTTGAAGACTTCCAGGCCGGCGGTCTCGACATCCTGGTCGCAACCACGATCATCGAAGTAGGGGTCGACATCCCGCGCGCGAACGTGATGGTCATCGACGGAGCCGAACGGCTCGGACTCCTGCAACTCCACCAGCTCCGTGGCCGCGTGGGCCGCGGCACCGAGGGCGGGCAATGTCTTCTCATCTACGGGCCGCTGTCTCCTGAAGCCCGGGCGCGACTCGAGGTGTTGCGCAAAACGACCGATGGGTTCGTGATCGCCGAACGTGACCTCGAGATCCGCGGCCCCGGTGAGATCTGGGGAACCCGTCAAAGCGGAGGCCTGTCGTTTCGGATCGCGGACCTCTTCCGGGATCGCGAACTCCTGACCCTCATTCCCGAAACCGTTCAACAGATGGAAGCCGAACATCCCGAGGGTGTGGCGCCTCTGATCCAGCGCTGGCTGGGCACTGACCTGCGGTATGGCCAGGCGTGAGTGGGATCACGGCTCGCAACGACCCTCTCGCACGCCAAACCCTATAATTGAATCCTGTTCAACCCTGAGCTGAAATGTGATGGGGATCCGAGTCCGTGCAACGGCCGGCTGGCAAAGCCCGCAACAGTGCCCTCTGAGCCACCGCGACCCGGGGATCTGGAGCTGGCTGACCGACCCCGAATCCCTCACCCGCAAACTCCGGCACCGGGCCGGAGACCAGCTCAGCCTCCTGGTTTTCGGGGAATCCCGGACGGCACTGACCTCCGAGGAAATCCGCTTCCTCGGCGGTCGGATGGAGCACTGGGGGCTGAAACGCGAAGTTGGATTTTTCGCCGGAGACGAACTTTGGGTGTTTTCCTCAACCCTTGTCCCCAGTGAAACCCTCCGTCAGGAACCGTGGCTTGCCGAACTGGGAGACACTCCACTCGGTGACCGCATCTTCGGGGAAGGACGGGGTCAGCGGATCCAGCTCGAAATCGCAGAAGCCACACCCGGATGGCCGTTCTACGAGGCTGCAAGGCCCCACCTCGGAACGAGTCTCCCATCATCATTCTGGGCCCGAAGATCGCTGATCCAGGTTTCAGGCCATCCTCTGCTCGTGCAAGACGGATTCATTGGCGAAACCGGTCCCTGGCACCAAAACCGGATCCAGTAACATGGCGAGACTGGACACCCCGGGAAAAACCGACCCTCAGGCGAGTGGATCGACCCTTGAGTGGCTCACAAGCAGGGCCACATGAATCGGTGGCGTAGAAGGCTCCGGGGCCGGCTCCTCGCCCATCCTGTGCTCCGGGCCGGACTCAGGCGACTGCACCTCTATGCGGAACTGACGCGGCTCCACCGCCCCATCGGGGCACTGCTTCTGCTCTGGCCGACACTGTGGGCCCTCTGGCTTGCTGCAGATGGCCACCCCGCGGCGCGGTTATTTTTCATTTTTGTGGCAGGCGTCTGGGTCACCCGTGGCGCAGGATGTGCCATGAACGACTTCGCCGACCGTAATTTTGATGCCGAGGTCCCCCGTACCCGCGACCGGCCGTTGGCACGCAAGCAACTCCACCC
>JAJZNM010000107.1 GCA_021852325.1 Pseudomonadota bacterium | reverse complement strand
TGGGACCGCAAGCAGCTGGGAAAAGGTTGCCCGTTGACGCCATTCTCAGTAGTCGCTCCACATAGACACCGACCCCTCAGGTATTCAGCCATGGAGCACTCTGCAATGTGTCTGTTTGCCGGATTCCATTCATCAATAGGCAGGATCCGGCCACAGACCCAAGATCGTTCGATCAGTGCTTCGCGAAGTAGCCATTGGCAGTGCTCACAGCTTCGATTCTTTCGCGTTCGAGCTGAGCATGGCGTCTAATCCCGCAAGATCACCCAATACCCAAAGCTCGGCAATGCGTCCATCCTCCAATCGAAAGAGCGCGGCTCCCTGCCAGTAAACCGGCAGCCCCGAAGGTCGATAACCCCGGAAATCCGCGACGTGCACGCCAGCGAATCGCATTTTTGCGAATGCGAGCGGCCCCTCGCAGATGCACTCGAGAATATCGCAGCGATAGTGATCGAGGGCGGAGCGCACTTCACATACGTAGGTCCAGAACCGATCCCGACCACGCATCTCGGCGCCGAGCGAGCCACGGAAGACGAAGTTCTCAGACAGGATTTCGCCGACTGCAGAATGACTTCCCGCATTCCAGATTTGCTCGTAGAAATCTCTGACCAGATGGGGAGTGGTCATCGGTTGACGACACGGTGCCGACTACAACTTATCTTATCAAATCGGCGCGGCCGCCGGGTCGTGACGAAGCTCTGGGCTACGCTTTTGTCTGAGACACGGCCCCGACCAGCCACGACCTGCCACGACCTGCCATTGATCGCCGTGCCCGAAACCCTCCGCAATGCCTACAGCCGGTGAACGAGAAAATGATTCTGGACCCGAGCGCATAAGAGAAAATCATTGCAGCGACGAAACGGCAGTACCTGCATGATGATCAGTTCACGAACCCCCGCCAATGCCATTCGCACACGATCATTCGCGGTCTGCCAGTTGACGATAGTCCAGTCGATTGATTCGCCTTTATAGAAGGCTCACATCAGGGACAGCGATGACCCCAAGGTGGCGGCACACGATAGAAAGCACCGGAATAGGAAAACGTGGTGGTGCGACTGTCCGTCCACGGGCTGGGTTTGGGCAGGTGGCCCTGCTCTAGATAGTCCTGTTCATTCAGGGCTTGTGCCGACTCGGGCATCATCATGATGAACACCCCATCAGAGTACAAGGCCCACGGCGTCTTGACCACCGTGTATTCACGCCCAAGCGAGCAGGCCGGTCCGCTGCTCTTCCAGGAGTCAAGAACGATGTTCTCTGCTGGATCGGGAGCATACGTGAGTGGGTTTCCGCTTCCCGAAATGGGGTCTGAGCCACTTGAACAATGCCCGGCCGGGCCACCGGTGCAGTTCGCCGCATTCACCGCGTTTTGCGCATTAAGCGCCCGCTCGGCATAGAGGGCGGTTGACGCCTCCGGCATCTCGTAGATCAGGCTGGGCGGTGCGATGACCGTCCCATCAGTGGCCCACGCGGTGGATGTGGCAGCCGCGATCAGGCAGGCGACCAGGACGGCAAGAATCTTCGGGTTCATGACAAGTCTCCTCGGCAGTGGGTAGTTCATGGTGTCTTCCCGGGTGTGCCCTTTCCCCCAAAGCCAGGTCACCCGCATTTGACGGCAGCCTTGACCACGAGGTAGGGGGAGGGCGGATATACCCAGCCGGCCTGCGTCAGAACCCGCGCGTGGATCGTCCAGTCGGGGCCTGTGGAACTGGCCCAGGCCTCATAGCCGCCGATGGGGTAGGCTTCTGGTCCATCCGAAATGAAGACCGGCGTGATGAAAATCTGGGCTCCGCTTCCTTGGGGACAATAGGACGGCTTCGGGATCACGCTGCCATTCTGTGCGAGGGTCTCGTCGATGACGGCGTGCGCAAGCGATACCGCTCCGTGCTCAGCTGTAACGTCTCCTTCGGCCGCGACCGCGCCATTATGGATCGCAACCTCCGGGTTACCGTCTGGATCCGTCCCGGCATAGATCCCGTCGTTGGCAAAAAGGTCCCAGGTATGGACCCCGTTTGGCGCCACGCCAGCCGGAAATCCTCCCGTTGCCGACAGGCCTGAGGTCGCGATCGTGCCATTGGCCGAAATGTTGTGCGCCTCCTGGATGCTCTGGTTGCCCATATCGAGATCCGTGAACATCTCGTTGAGTTCGGGGTGCCCGGGAACCGCGACCCGGTACAGCGCATCAGGACTGAATGTCCCGGTCGAAAAATATTCGAACAATGCGAGATGCCCCGGCCCGGGGTCTGGAATCGAGGTCCCGGCAATCGAAAAGGACCAGCCGCCGTAAGCCCCGACAAGTCCGTCCCGAATCTCCCCCGGGACATCCCCGCTCGCCACATAACCGGCCTCCGGGCCACCCGCCCGGGCAGCGCCCGGGATCACGGCATCCGCGTAGTGGTGGTCAGTGGGATCATTCCGCCAGTGGAAGCCCCCCGACCCCAGCAGGACCGCCGCGAGATCATCGGGTGTGGGCTCGAGCACATAGAGGGCATAGTGGTCCCGGTACGGGTTCATCCCGGTGTAGCCCGGCGGGAGATAGCCACCCGCCACGAGCGATTCCAGCGGGATGGCGACCGCCTGGGTGGCCGTGGCGCGGGCGGCAAGCACGGCATAGTGGTTCATGACGTAGCTCTTCACCGCCGGGCCAAGCACCTTGAGCTGCGCGCCCGCCGCCGCCTCGCGCATATCGCGGGTTCCCTCCTCGGCCAGGGTGAGCACGCTGACGACCAAAAGGCTCCCCAATGCTGCCGCGAGCAGCAACTCGACAAGACTCAGCCCGCGCTGGCCATGCGGCGATCGAGTCCGCATCGCAGACAGGTCAATGGTCAGCGCATCAGTGGACGACGACATCGGATACCAACGCTCCCACTGGCACGCGCGACCGGATCGGGAACCAGTCTCCCGTACCCTCCGAGTAGCCCACCTCGACCCCATCCCGGATCTCGGCCACGCCGACCGCAAGACTCGGGCCCGCATCCCGCTCCGCATCCACCGCGGATGGAGCGGGCAGGTCACCCCACACAAGCACCTGGTCCGCCTGGATGCGGTTTTGCAGGGTCGACAACGCTCGCCATCCGGGCGGTAACGGCAGGGCGTCTTCATCCACCGTTCCCGCGGTCCCAGGATGACGTTCGACATACCCGATCACCGCATCGCGGTAGACCCGGTAGTTCTCGGCCAGGACGGCGGCCCGGCTGAAACGCCCGACCGGAGGAGAAGCGAAGTTTCCGAAGCAGGCGAGCACGCCCAGCAAAAAAAGCGCGAGACCGGTCATCCACATCCGGGTTCACCCGACCACCCAAAGCAGGGTATTCACATCCCCGGTGCTGCAGTTGGCCGAGGCGAGTGTCGTCGGGCTCGATCCCGGCGCGACCGGGTTGCCCGGGGCATAAAGTGCCGTCCCGTTGATCGAGAACTGTGCCCAGCTTCCGTACTGGAAGGTCGCCAGCTTGATGCACGCGCTTTGCGAAACCTCCGCGAACTGGATCGCGAAATCGCCCCCAAAATCCGCGGAGACGCTGGATCCCGGCTCGAGGGTGACCGCCCCCTGCCAGGCATCCACCGGGGTCCCCGTCCCGATCATGCTCTCGGGGAAGATCCCGGCATTCTGGGCGACCTGGTTGGTCAGTCCGTTGTAACTGCCCTGGCCGGAGTAGAGCTGTTTGACCCCGCTTTCGAGCGAGGCGATGTCGGTCTCGGTATTGGACAGGCGGTTCGTGGCGAGGACCTGGCCTGCCACCATGAACGCTCCGACCAGGATGATGATGCCGATGACGACTGCGATCAGGGTCTCGACCAGCGTGAGCCCCGCCTGGGCGTCTCGCCCATGCCGGATGGACTGATTTCCGTACGACTGTTGCATAACCCGCCTCCTGAGCGATAGAACCTGTTCAAGGAAGTGCCGGGGTACCCCGGCGGATCAGCACCAATGGTCTTTACCCCAGGTGCACCACAGACATGAAGTAGTTCGGGATCTGGATCTGGAGTGCGACCGTCCCGAGCGTGTACCACAAGACGACGACCGCAAAGAGGATGCGTGCGCCTGACAGGATCCTCTCGGCCTGCGCCACGACCCGCTCGTAGCCGGTTTCCGCCCAAGCATCGGCCACTTCCTCAAGAACAGCCTCGATATCGAGCCCCTGGCTCTCGTAGAAGGAAATGTCGTCCACGATCTCCCGGTCCGGGAACCGATACCCCGACTGCTGCATGGCGCGACCCATGCCGAGTCCGGCAGACATCCCCCGCTGGATCGCGCGCAGGCGTTCCCGCATCCATGGTTGCGACAGACGCTCGGTCTCGACCAGCGCGTCATAGGCCTTGAGCCGGCCGCTGGCCGTGAGTGCGGGGATGCTCGCAAGCCAGGCACCGCCCTGCTGGAGTCGATAGAAGGAAAGCGGTGGGAAACGGTCGAGCAAACGGCGCAGCCGGCCCGTCCAGTAGGGCTGGAGGAAGGGGAGGATGAGCAGCAGGACGGCCAGTGTGCCCACCATGAGCAGGAATCCCTCCGACTGGACGACCCGGCTCGCCACGAGCATCGAGGCGGGCATACCGCTCCAGTGACGGGCCGGATAGAGCACCGCGATCCTGGGAATCACATAGTCCGAAAAGGCTACGAGCGAGCCCAGGATCATCACACCATAGAGCGCAAGCGTCGCCCAGGCCCGCAAGACGGCCCGCTGCATGCGCCGCCCCGCATCGAGACGCCTGAGGAGGAGTGCGAACACCCGCTCGAGCCCGCTCTGGCGGCCAGCCTCCCCACCTTCAACCGCCCACTCGCCTCCCTGCAAGAGCATCCGTTCAACCGGATCGGCAAGATCCGCGAAGGATTCCGCGACCGAGCATCCTGCCCGCATTCGTCTTTGCACTTCGCCGAGAACGACTGCTTCGACATCCGTGTGTCCCCGGAGCCTTGCGCGTCGCACGAGCTCGTCCATGACCGAGACGATGTTGATGGATGGCCGCCTGAGAACCCGGTCGAGACGCCGGAACAACTGCGCCTTGCTGCTCCGTTTCCAGATCCACAAGGCGAACCGATAGCCGAGTGTCCGCCGGCCTTGGCCGCGGGCGGTGCGGGTCACGTTCAGGGCAGCCATGCCGTCCGCCCGGACGGAATCCCGCCCGCTTCCTCGAGATCGAGGTCGAGACCCCTGAGACTCGCATATTCGATCTCTCCTTCGGAAAACTTGAGGAGCCAGTGCCGGCCGATCGTGATCACGCCCGTCTGTTCGCGCCAGGCGCGTTCGGCGGCCATTACTCCCTCGGTGCGTGCAATCTGCAGGAGTTCGCGCGTCGTGGACACGACCTCGGCCACGACCGTCCGGCCGGCCAATCCCGCGAGGGGATGGCCGGGCGGCTGGCACGCGCCACAGCCCGGACCACGCCAACGCGCGTGCGCCAGGCTACGAGCTCCGAGCATCTCGCGCAGCCGGATCCATTCCGATTCCGGAATCCGTTCTTCGTGTTCGATGAGAGGTACCGCACAGTTTGGACAGAGTCTCTGGACCAGACGCTGCGCCACGAGCCCGCGCACGACCGTATGATCGAACAGGAGCGCACGGCTCTCCGGCCGCAGACAGAGATCCTCGAGGCGGGCCAGGATCTTCCAAGCGTTGTTCGCATGGACGGTCGTCATCACGAGGTGACCGGTATTCGCCGCCTGGAGTGTCCCCAGGGCGCCCGCCTCGCTGCGCACCTCACCGACCATGATGATATCGGGATCGAGACGCATGACATCCTCGAGGTATCCACCCCAGTCACCGTTCTGGACCGGAATCTGGCGGACGCCATCAATCCGGTATTCGGGTGGGTCCTCAAGTGTCAGGATGTTCCGGTGGGATTCATGCTCGACGATGCATTGGAGCACTGCAGCCAGCGTGGTGGATTTCCCCGACCCGGTCGGACCGGAAATCACGGTGGCTCCGGACGAATAGGAGATGAGGTCATGGATCGCCCGGCGCTGGCTTTCCGCATAACCCAAGGCCATGAGGCGACCCTCGAGGTCCGCACCCTGCATC
>JAJZNM010000024.1 GCA_021852325.1 Pseudomonadota bacterium | reverse complement strand
CTGGTCAGGAATGTATCGGGTTCGGCAAGCAGTGTCCCGGGACCGCGATCGAAGGCGATTCCATGAGCATCCAGGGCCTCGGCCACGATCCCGTCGAGCCGGTCGAGCGCCGGTTCATAGGTGCGATTGCAGAAGACACACGAGGCGCCGCTCGCAGCGATGAGCGCACGGAGGACCTCGAGGGTCGCCCCGCGGCGCAGGCACAGTGGCAATCCCTGAGGCGCCCCCGGTTCGAGCGCGCAGAGTGACTGGTCGAGGGCCAAAAGACTCTGGTGGAGCCACCAGCGGGCCGCACCGCCCAGCGGCCGCACCCCGGGCGCCGCCTCATCCAGGATGAAGAGCGGAATCACGGGCCTGCCCGTTGTGGCTGCCCGGGTCAGTGCCGGGTTGTCGCCAAGACGGAGATCATTCCGGAACCAGACGATGACGGGATTCCGGTCCCCACGGGGTGTGCTTTGCGGCTCCGGCATCTCAAAAACCTCGATCCCCTCGGGGCTGGCCAGACACGGCGCCCCGGATCGGCCCGCGCGCATTGTGCATCACGTCCCGGGCGATTGTCGAGGGCGGGAGCAGTCGCGTGGTTTCCCGGCGATCCCGGTCGATTCCCTCTGGATTCCCGATTTGCGGTAAAGTCAGCCGATGCAACCGGAGGATCGCGGCATGATGAGGCTCGCCGGCATTTCGATTCTGGTGTGTGGCTTTTGGGGGTCAGCAATCGCGGGGGCTGCACCCTATCCTCCACCGGTCGTCGCCCGGCATGCGATGGTGGTCACGGCCGAGCGGGAAGCGACCCGGGTCGGCATCGCGGTCCTCCGTGAGGGGGGCAATGCCGTGGATGCGGCGGTGGCCGTCGGCTACGCGCTCGCCGTGACCGACCCCTGTTGTGGCAATCTCGGTGGCGGCGGCTTCATGATCTACCGTCCGGCACGGGGACGCGCCCGTTTCCTCGATTTCCGCGAGGTGGCTCCTCAGGCCGCGACACCGGATCTCTATCTCAACGCGAAGGGGCAGCTCATCCCGGGTTTGAGCCTCTATTCGTGGAAAGCGATCGGGGTGCCGGGAACCGTGGCCGGACTGGAGAGGGCACGAAGGCTCTGGGGTACCTGGTCACGAGCGCGCCTCCTCGCACCGGCGATCCGCCTCGCCCGGCATGGATATGTGCTGACTCCAGGGGATGTGCGGTTCTTCGAGGATGATGCCCGGAGACTTGCCCGGGATCCTCATGCCGTCCGGATTTTCTTCTCGCATGGCCGGCCTCTCCAGGCCGGCATGCGCCTCAGGCAGCCCACCCTCGCCAATACCCTTGAGCGGATCGCCCGCGGCGGGGTACGGGCTTTTTACGACGGGCCGATCGCCCGCGCGATCGTGGAAGCGAGCCATCGGCATGGTGGCATCCTGACGCTTGCGGACTTCCGGGATTACCGGCCCGTCGTGACCCGTCCCCTGCGCTGCCGCTACCGCGGGGTCGAGATCATTACGGCACCCCCTCCAGGAGGAGGGGCGACGCTCTGCGAGATGCTCAACATCCTCAGGGGATACCCGCTTGGCCGCGATGGCTTCCATTCTGCCCTTTCCGTGCATTTCATCACCGAGGCCATGCGCTTTGCGTATGCCGACCGGAACACGTTTCTCGGCGATCCGGACTTTGTGGACATGCCCTTGCGGAGACTCCTGTCCCGGGCCTACGCCCGCGCGATCCGCCGGCGGATCGCCCCGCACCGGGCGACACCCTCGTCCGCGCTTCACCCCGGGGTCTTCGCGAGCCCGGAAGGGCACGACACGACCCAGTACTCGATCGTCGACCGGTTTGGCAACGCGGTTTCGGTCACGTATACCTTGAACACGTTTTTCGGAACGGGATTCATGGCCCCGCACACCGGGTTTTTCCTGAACAACGAGATGGATGATTTCACGACGGCGCCGGACCACCCGAACGCCTACGGGCTGGTCCAGGGCGTGGTCAACGCCATTGCCCCGGGCAAGCGGCCACTGTCTTCGATGACTCCCACGATCGCAACCCGGGGAGGGCATCTTTTCCTCGTCACGGGGAGTCCGGGAGGATCCACCATCACCACGACCGTACTCCAGGTCATCCTGAATCTCGTGAACTACCACCTGGGTGCCGCTGCCGCCGTCGATGCCCCCCGTTTCCACATGCAATGGGAGCCCGATCTCATCTATTACGAACCGGGCGCCTTCTCCGGTCACACGATGACCTTGTTGCGGCACTGGGGATACCACTTCCGGGCCGGGTCGCCCTGGGGCAGCCGCGATTGGGGAGATGCGGAGACGGTGTTTGTACCCTCGAAAGGCCGGCTTGAGGGGGTGAATGACATCCGCAATCCAGCAGGACTTGCGGAAGGCGATTGAAGCCGGCGGACGGAGCCCGCTCCGTGATCAGTGCAGGCTGCGGGCGAGGCGCTTCTGGTAATCCAGGCGCCGGCGCTCGTCTTGGACCAGTGGAAATGCCGCCCGGATCGCTTCCTGGAGGGAGGACCGCTCATCAGACCCGGCTTCCGGGAGCGCCTCGAGCCAATCCTGGATCGCCTCTTCGGCGCGGCCCGCGAGAATCTGCCGCGCACCCGTGCTGAGCCGGGTGGCGGCTCCGGGCCGGTGCGGATCCAGTCCCTTTTCCAGGAGCGAGACGAAGTAGAGCAGGGCGCTGACCGGTTCGTGGAGGGGGTCGGCAAGAGACTGGGCCGGCAGCGCGTCGAAGGTCTGTCGCGCCGGGGTGCTGTCCCCCTGGAGGATCGCGACCAGGCAGCTCGCGAGCTGGAGGTGCACATCATCCGGGTGCCGAGAAAGTGCAGGTCCGAGCATCTCGCGGGCCTCACGCGTTGCCCCCCGCCACGCAGCAGCCAGTGCCGCCTCGACGACCCCGGCATCCGGGTTGGGCAGGTGCTTGTCGATCAGGGTCCGGATGGTGGATTCGGGCTGAACGCCGACGAACTCTTCCACGACCCGGCCCGCGTGGAAGAGTTTGACCGCCGGAATGCCCTGGATCCGCCAGGCTTGGGCGAGCGCCGGTTCCTCGTCGGTGTTCACCTTGGCCAGATGGACCCGGCCCCCATAGGCGTTGGCCAAGCCTTCGAGAATCGGGCCCAGCATCCGGCAGGGTGCGCACCAGGGCGCCCAAAAATCGACCAGCACGGGCTGGATATTCGAGCCATCGATCACGATCCGCTGAAAATCGTCGCTCCGGATATTCTGAGTCCAGGCAGATTGAGCCATGTGCCATCACCCATGGAGACGAGAGACGACGAATTTTAACCCGAGTGCCCTGACGGGGAAACCTTCGCCCTGGGCTGGTCTCGGCCTGGCACTCATCGCCGGCTGGATGGCAGCGCTGCCGCAGGCGCGGGCACACGAGACCGGGAGCGACATGCCGCTCGCTTTGCCTCAGGCGTTCCCGTCGTGCGCTCCGGCGGGGCCCTACACGACGGCGATCCCGGGACGTGGGGCTTCCGGTCACCGGGCCGCGGGGCCCCGCCTCAAAGGCCGCTCAGCCCTCCGTAGATCCCGAGCCCCGCTGTCAGGATGAAAATGCCGACCACGACCCAGCGGTACCATCCCCGCAGGCGGTGTTCGGGTGGCAGCGCAAAGATGGCGAGCGCGACCAGGAACCCCAAGACCAGGGGCAGGAGGAAAGCATTCATCACCTCGACCACGATCACGAGGGTGACGAGGTTCCGGGCAATGGCCACGATCACGCCCCCGGCCAGGATCACGATCGTATAGACCGTGTAAAACCAGGGCGCCTGGCGCGGTTCGAGCTCCAGGGAGTGCCGGTACCCGGTCACTTCACCCACGCTCCAGGCGACGGCCAGTGAGACCACAATCGCGGCCACAGCCGCCGCACCGAGTATCCCGAGGCTGTAAATCACCTTGCCGAGCCAGGGGCCGAGGAAGGGGGTGAGCACATGGGAGACCTGGCCGACGGTATCGAGAGGGGCGTGGGGATTGGTCGTTCCGATCGTGGCTGCGGTTGCGATCAGCACGGCGGCCATGATGAGTTGCGTCACGACGGCCCCGATCGCCGTATCCCATCGTGCGTGCTGGTAATGTTCCGGCCGGAGGCCCTTGTCCGTGACCGCGGATTGCTGGTAGAAGATCATCCAGGGCATGATCACCGCCCCGATGTTGGCCGAGACGAGCACGAGAAAGCTGATGTGGGTGATGGGGAAGTCGACCATCTGGGCACCCATGGCGCCAGGATCCGGACGGGCCGCGATCGCGATCGCGAAAAAGACGAGTTCGAAAAGCCCGAGGGCGATCGCGATCCGCTCGACCCGCCGGTAGGTTCCCGTCCAGACGACGACCAGGAGAAAGGCGATCACGAGCCCAAGCCCCCAGAAGCGGGAGATGCCAAACAGGGACGCGACGCTTGCGACTCCTGAAAACTCGGTCAAGAGTGCGCCGATGCTCGCCACGATGAGGCCCCCGACCGAGATCCAGGCCCACCCGGGGCCAAAGCGCGCACGAATGAGTTCGCCATGCCCCTTCCCGGTGAAGATGCCGAGCCGCACCGTGAGTTCCTGGGCGACATAAAGGATCGGGATCAGGATGATCTGGAGCGAGAGGAGCTGGTAACCCCACTGGGCACCACTTTGCGCGGCCGTGATGATGCTGCCGACATCGGTATCGGCCAGCATGACGATGAGACCCGGTCCGAGAACCGCGAGAAAGGTCTTGAGGTGGAAGCTCCAGGGAAGAGTTGTAGCTCCCGTGGGCGAGCTGGCTTCAGGGAGACTCAAGAATCTCTCCCGGAGGAGATCCCTTGCACGTGCAGGGCGATCCGCAACAAGGGCAGGGCGCTCGGTCCGAGGCAGGTTCGTGGCTCGGATGGCGGTGAGTGGTCACGATCGGTGGTTTTCCCTGAAGGAGAGGAGTTCAATCGGGTCGACCCCAAACCGGTTCGCATCGCAGTCGGAGATCACGCGTTCGGGCGCTCCGGTCGCACGGGTCAGGGTACACCGGCTGGATCCAATGCCATTCGGGATCGATCTAGTCTAGTGACCCCCTGGCCATTTGGCAAGTTGGTTGTCCCTCACAGCGCTCGGGCCGGTTGTCGCGCCTGCCGCTCCGGTGAGCCCGGAGTGGAGGGTCTGAAGGGAGGTGATGGGTTCCGAACATTGGGTTCCCGTGCACACATAAAGACAGGCCGGTCCCCTGGGGATGCAGCGGCGGATGAGCCCGGAGGGGACATCCGCTTCAGCCGGAACTGCAAAGAGGTGTTGGCCGGTGGTCGCCTGGGCCCGGATCGCGGATTGCCAGCGCGGCAGCTCCAGCGGATCGCCACGCAGGATCATGAGGGATCCGGGCTGCTCCAGGATCCAGGCGCTCGTGATCAACGCGAGATGGGCACCCGGAGCGGAAGTCGAGTGCGCCCGGCCGGCGTCGACCGTCCGGGCCGCTGCTTCGAGGTAGCGGTCTGATTCCGCAAGATGCCCGAGGAGCGCAAGTGCGCGGGCGGCCAAGGCATTGGCTGCGGGGCTCGCATCATCTTCCCAGATCTTGGGCCGCATGAGGGGCGTCGGCTGGTCGTCCGCTGTAAACCAGAATCCGCCGCGTTCCCGGTCTTCGAAGCGGAGCAACAGGTCATCCGCGAGCGCGAGACACCACTCGTAGCCGGTGGGGGTCCAGCGGCTTTCCAGGAGTTCGATGAGCCCCATGAGGAGCGCAGCATAATCGTGGAGAAAAGCCGGCCCCCGTGTCGCCCCCGCACAGAAACTGCTCATGAGCCGTCCGGAGGTGACGAGTCGGCTCCGGATGAAACGGGCGGCCGACCAGGCCCCATCGATCCAGTCTTCCTGGTCCAGAATCCGTCCCGCACGGGCGAGTCCCGCGATCGCGAGCCCGTTCGCGGAGACCAGGATCTTTTCGTCAATGCGTGGCGGGGCGCGTTTTGCACGGGCGGCTGCGAGCTTTTCCAGGCCCGAGCGGAGCCGGGCTTCGACGACCTCTCTCTCGAGTCCCAGCCGTGTCGCGAGATCGGCCGCCGGTTCCTGGACGGCCAGA
>JAJZNM010000055.1 GCA_021852325.1 Pseudomonadota bacterium | reverse complement strand
AGTGGCCCCCCAGGCGGAGTCCTTCGACCAGGCAGGCGGCTTCCCGCGATCGCTCTGGACACGGATGGGTGAACTCGGGTTTCTCGGAGTCAACCTGCCCGAGGCGGACGGCGGCAGCGGGATGGGATTTCTGGCCCATGTCATCGCCATGGAGGAAATATCCCGCGCCTCGGCCTCCGTCGGCCTGTCGTATGGCGCCCATTCCAATCTGTGCCTCCACAACCTCGCCCGGAACGGGACCGACGAGCAGAAACGCCGTTATCTCCCCCGGCTCATCAGCGGCGAATGGGTTGGCGCACTCGCGATGTCGGAATCCGGGGCCGGGTCCGATGTCGTGGGTTCGATCCAGTGCCGGGCTGAACGCCGGGCCAAGGGCTGGCTCGTGAACGGCACCAAGATGTGGATCACAAACGGCCCGGAGGCGGATGTGCTGATCGTCTATGTAAGGACCCGGGACTATGCCGGGGCCGGCTCCCACTCGCTCACCGCTTTCATCGTCGAACGGGGGCAAAAGGGGTTCGCGACCGCGCAAAAGCTCGACAAGCTCGGCATGCGCGGATCTGGCACCTGCGAGCTGGTGTTCGACGACTGCGAGCTCCGCGAGGACCAGGTGCTGGGAACCGTTCACGAGGGGGTCGAAATCCTGATGAGTGGTCTGGACAGCGAGCGACTGGTCCTGTCCGGCGGACCGCTCGGCATCATGCAGGCCTGTCTCGATGTGGTTCTGCCTTACCTCGCCCAGCGCAGGCAGTTTGGCCGACCGATCGGGGAGTTCGAACTCATGCAAGGGAAGCTCGCCGACATGTACACAAAACTCGAGGCCTCCCGGAGTCTCAGTTACCGGGTCGCCGAAGCCTTCGACCAGGGCCACATGAGCCGGATCGATGCAGCGGCAGCGCTCCTCATGGCGGCTGAAAGCGCGGTGTCCGTCGCGCTCGAATCCATCCAGTGCCTGGGCGGCAATGGCTACATCAACGAGTACCCGACCGGCCGCCTGTTACGGGACGCCAAACTGTATGAAATCGGGGCGGGCACGAATGAGATCCGGCGCATGCTGATCGGACGCGAACTCTACGAAACCCACAGCCAGCCAGGGCATTCTGCATGACCGAAGCCTCCGACATCGTCATCATCGACGCACGCCGCAGCCCGATCGGTTCATTTCAGGGCGCACTCGCACCCCTGTCCGCACCGGAGATTCTCGCACCGGTCATTCGCGCGCTCGTGGCTCCCCGCTCCGCGCTCGCCCATGTGGTCGACGAGGTCCTGGCCGGCTGCGTGCTCCCAGCCGGCGTGGGACAGGCTCCCGCCCGGCAGGCCGCCCTGCTCGCGGGACTGCCGGAATCGACCGGAGCAACCACGCTCAACAAGGTATGCGGTTCGGGCATGAAAGCCGTCCTCGTGGCCGACGCGCTTCTCCGAGCCGGACAGGCCCGCATCGTCATTGCGGGCGGCATGGAGTCGATGAGCCAAGCCCCCTACCTCCTCCCACGGGCCCGCGCCGGTTATCGCATGGGGCACGAGCGCGTGCTCGACCACATGCTCTACGACGGGCTCGAAAACGCCTCCGACCACAAAAGCATGGGTGAGTTCGCCGAGCTCTGTGCTGACCGCTTTGCATTCGACCGGGCAAGCCAGGATGCCTATGCGACCCGTTCCGCACAAAGGGCGCGGGCGGCCCAGGCCGAAGGCGCCTTCCGGGCGGAGATCACTCCGATCAGCGTGACCGTGCGGGGACGAACCACGGAAATCGATCAGGACGAGGGGCCGGGCCGCGTCGACCTCGACAGGATCCGGACGCTGAAACCGGCCTTTCGAAAGGAAGGAACGGTTACGGCTGCGAGTTCCTCGTCGATTTCGGACGGAGCCGCAGCCCTGCTCCTCACGACCCGTGCGGAAGCCGAGCGCCTGCAGCTATCCCCCCTCGCCCGGATCGTCGGCGTCGCGAGCCACGCCCAGGCACCCGAATGGTTCACCACAGCACCGGTCGGGGCCATCCGGAACCTTTGCCAGAAAATCGGTTGGGACGTGGGCCAGGTGGATCTGTTCGAAATCAACGAGGCGTTTGCAGTCGTCACGATGGCGGCCATCCATGATCTCAGCCTCGATCCCGATCGGGTCAACGTCCATGGAGGCGCCTGCGCGCTCGGGCATCCGATCGGGGCCAGCGGGGCACGCCTGATCGTCACGCTGCTACATGCCCTCATCCGGCGTGGCCAGGCGCGTGGCATCGCCTCCCTCTGCATTGGCGGAGGGGAAGCCACTGCGATTGCCATCGAGCGGGCCGCAGCTTGATGCCCATTTCACCTCCAGGAGGCCACCCCGATTCCCTGACCGGCCGGATCCTGCTGCCATGATGCCTTGGACCACAACGCTCAACCACGATCCGGATTATCGCAAACGCCACGCGCACCACCGGTCGCTGGCCGAGACCCTTCGCGCGAAACTGGAGCAGGCAGCCCTGGGCGGCGGTGCCGACACGCGCCGCAAGCACGAAGCGCGCGGCAAACTCCTCGTCCGCGCACGGATCGACCGGTTGCTGGATCCGGGTAGTCCCTTTCTGGAACTGGCCCCGCTCGCGGCAGAAGGACTTTATGGCAACGAGGCTCCCGCGGCCGGGCTCGTGGCCGGTATCGGCACGGTTTCGGGGCGGCGGGTCATGATCGTGGCCAATGACGCGACCGTCAAGGGTGGCTGCTATTTTCCGATCACGGTCAAAAAACACCTCCGGGCGCAGGCCGTTGCCCTGGAAAACTCCCTGCCTTGCCTCTATCTCGTCGATTCCGGTGGCGCGTTCCTGCCACTCCAGGACGAGGTGTTCCCGGATCGCGAACATTTTGGACGCATCTTCTACAACCAGGCCCACCTGTCAGCACGGGGACTCGCACAGATCGCCATCGTCATGGGATCCTGCACGGCCGGAGGCGCCTATGTGCCGGCCATGTGCGACGAGGCGATCATTGTCCGGAACCAGGGCACCGTCTTCCTCGGCGGTCCACCCCTGGTCCGCGCCGCGACCGGCGAGATCGTCGATGCCGAAACACTCGGCGGTGGAGATGTGCACACGCGCCAGTCCGGTGTGATCGACACCCTGGCGGAAGATGACGGGCACGCACTCGCCCTGGCCCGGAGCCTCGTCGCGCGCCTGCCCGAAACGCATGTCTCCCGGGCGCGTTCATTCCGCGAACCCCGCTATCCTGCTGATGAACTCTACGGGATCCTGCCGGACGACGTACGCTATCCCTACGAGGTCCGCGAAGTCATGGCGCGGCTGGTCGACGATTCGGCCTTCGACGAGTTCAAGCCGCTTTATGGCAAGACGCTCGTGACCGCCTTCGCCGCGATCGCGGGATATCCGGTCGGGATCCTGGCCAACAATGGCATCCTCTTTTCGGAATCGGCCCTCAAGGGGACACATTTCATCGAACTTTGCGAGCAGCGCGGCACCCCGCTCCTGTTCCTCCAGAACATCACGGGATTCATGGTAGGACAGAAATATGAGCAGTCCGGGATCGCCAAGGACGGGGCCAAGATGGTCAATGTGGTTGCCACGGCCCGGGTGCCCAAGCTCACGATCCTGATCGGCGGCTCATTCGGTGCCGGGAACTACGCCATGGCGGGCAGGGCCTACGGCAGCCGGTTCCTCTGGAGCTGGCCCAACGCGCGGATTTCCGTCATGGGCGGCGAGCAGGCAGCCGAGGTGCTGGCGTCGGTCCGGAACGATGCGCTCCTTGAGCGCGGACGTCCCTGGTCTGATGCGGATCAGACCCAGTTCCGGGCAGCCATCCGGAAGCAGTACGAGGATCAGGGGGATCCTTACTATGCCACGGCGCGGCTCTGGGATGACGGGATACTCGATCCCGCCGACACGCGGCGCGTCCTGGCGCTCGCACTCGCACTTGTGAGCGAGGAAACGCTGCCACGTCCGGCTGGACACTTCGGCATTTTCAGGATGTAACGATGGCATCGGTTCTCCTCGAAGCGCGCACCGGACCGGGCGTGGTGACCCTCACACTGAACCGCCCGGCGGTACGCAACGCGCTTGACAGCGAACTCGTCGGGATGATGAGCGACCGTCTCGAAAAACTGGCGGAGGACCCGACGCTGCGCGCACTGGTCCTCCAGGGCTCCGGCGACACATTCTCTTCCGGTGCTGATCTCGCGACCATGCGCCTCATGGCGGACGCGAGCCCGGATGAGAACCTCGACGATGCGCGCCGCCTGCTCTCCCTGATCGCGAAGCTCAACCAGTTCCCGGTCCCGACCCTGGCGCGGGTCCAGGGTCCGGCTTTCGGGGGTGCCCTGGGGCTCATTGCCGCCTGTGACATTGCACTCGCCGCGTCCTCCGCCCGTTTTGCCCTGAGCGAGGTGCGTCTTGGACTGGCCCCAGCCATCATTTCGCCCTATCTGGCCCGCGCCATGGGCTACCGGAACCTCAGGCGGTACATGCTGACGGGTGAACTCTTCGATGCCGAGGCGGCGAGACGCATGGGGCTCATCCAGATCGTGGCTCCGGCCGAGGGGCTCGAGGCCGCGCTCGCGGAGGTCTTGGGCGAGCTCCTGAAGGGGGGTCCCGAGGCGATCCGAGCGGCCAAGGTCCTGATCCGGCGTCTGCAACCGGCTTTTCAGGACGAGATCCGCCTCGCAGACGAGACGCTCGCCCTGCTCGCCCGGCTGCGCGCAAGCCCGGAAGGCCGGGAGGGATTGAGCGCCTTCCTGGAAAAACGCCGGCCCACCTGGCGAGCTTCAGCACACGAGCCGGAGTAGGGGGACGAGGGGGCTGCCATGTTCAAGCGTGTCTTGATCGCAAACCGGGGCGAGATCGCCTGCCGCATCATCCAGTGTTGCCACCGGCTGGGACTTCTGGCGATCGCGGTTTATTCCGAAGCCGACCGCGATGCACGCCATGTCGAACTGGCGGATGAAGCCTTCCCAATCGGTCGTTCCGCACCCAGCCAATCGTATCTGTCAATCGACGCGATTCTCGAGGCTGCCCGGAAAAGCCGTGCGGAAGCCATCCATCCCGGTTATGGATTCCTCTCCGAACAGGCCGGATTTGCGCGGCGGGTCCTCGAGGCAGGGCTCGTATTCGTCGGCCCGGACCCGGACACGATCGACCAGATGGGATCGAAACGGGCTGCCAAAGCGCTCATGGAGTCCGTGGGCGTCCCGGTCGTTCCGGGTTTTGCGGGCGACAACGAGGACCCGGCCTTCCTGGCCGAGCAGGCGCGGTCGATCGGATTCCCCCTGCTGATCAAGGCGGTTCATGGAGGCGGCGGACGGGGCATGCGGCTCGTCCGGGAGAGCGGAGAACTCGCCGCGGCGCTCGAGAGCGCCCGTCGTGAAGCCCAGGCGAGTTTCGGCAGCGGTGCACTCCTTATCGAGCGCTATATCGAGATGCCGCGACATATCGAGGTGCAGATCCTCGGTGACCGGCATGGGCAGATCGTCCACCTGTATGAGCGGGAATGCACCTTGCAGCGCCGATACCAGAAAATCTGGGAAGAATCCCCTTCTTCCCTTCCTCCCGGCGAATCCCGCACCGCGCTCCTCGAGGCCGCGCTGCGCGCGGCCCACGCGGTCCATTACGTCGGCGCGGGAACGGTCGAGTTCGTCGTGGATCGCAAGGGAAGGTTTCACTTCCTCGAGATGAACACCCGCCTCCAGGTCGAGCACCCCGTCACGGAGTTCGTGACCGGGCTCGACCTCGTTGCTCTCCAGTTCGAAATCGCAGCAGGCCGTCCCATTCCCTTCCGGCAAGAAGATGTCCGCTGCGAGGGGCACGCGATCGAAGTGCGCCTTTATGCGGAAAACCCGCACAAGGACTTCCTGCCGACGGCCGGTCGCCTCGACCGGCTGGATCTGCCCGAGACCCTCCGGGTGGATACCGGTTACCGGACCGGCGACCGGATGGGCACGGACTATGACACCCTCATTGACAGCCCATTGAACGAATTCCTTCGCCTGACTTTCAAAGCCTGGTACTGGCGAAGTGCCATCGATCAGGAGATACACGCGATTGGTATCAATGTACTGGCAGAGATCTCGAC
>JAJZNM010000048.1 GCA_021852325.1 Pseudomonadota bacterium | reverse complement strand
GAACTGGCGCTCCAATGGAGCCGTGATCAGTTTTGATATCGTATCCGGAGACCCGCCGGGAAGCTTGGTCACGACTTCAATGGTCGGGAACGAGACCTGGGGCAGGGAGGAGACGGGCAGCTCCAGGTACCCCAGAACCCCCGCCAGGAAAACCGCGATCGCGAGGAGCGTGGTCGCGACCGGGCGGGCGATGAAGGGGCCGGAGATGTTCACGGGGTGAAGTTCATGTGACCTACGATCGTGATCGGCACATGGGTCCTGACCCGGGAACTGCCTTCCGTGACAACGGAGTTGCCTGAAACGAGGCCGCTGCCGATCACCGCCACCGACGCACTTTCATACGTCAGGGTGACCGGACGGACCACGACCTTCCATCCACCGGGCGTCTTGGGCCCACCTTCCACGAGGTACACGAAGCGGCCCGAGGGGCCCTCCTGGACCGCCATTGAAGGAATCACCACGACCTGGGACAAGGACCGGACCCGGGCCCGGACATTGACAAAAGAACCGGGCCAGAGATCGAGGTCCGGGTTCGGGAAACGGCCCCTCAGCGTGAGGGTCCCCGTGCTGGCATTGACCTCGTTGTCGAGAACCGTGAGCACGCCTTGATCGAACGTGTGATCACTCGCGTGCTTGCCCTTGAGGGAGGCGATCAGGGGGACCGGGCCTTTTGCCATGGCCTGGTTAATCTCGGGGAGATCCTGCTGCGGGAGGCTGAACTGGACATAGACCGGCTGCAACATGTTGATGGTCACGATGCCATTCGGGAGATTCGGGCTCACGACATTGCCCGGATCCACCTGGAGGATGCCGGTCCGCCCGGAGATGGGTGCCCGGATCCGGGTATAGGCCAGGTTGATCTGGGCGGTCCGGATGCTGGCCTTGTCCTGCTGGACCAGGGCCTTGGCGGAAAGCCAAGCGGTCCAGGCCGCCACGTACGCCTGCTTCGAAACGTACCCCTTTTTGACGAGCAACGCATTCTGCTTGGCCTGAAGCTCGTCGCTCGTGCGGGTGGCCCGGTCCTGTGCCAGTTTGGCGATGGCTTGCTGCAAGGCCGCCTCGAAGGGCTGGGGATCGATTTCCGCAAGGAGCTGCCCCTGGTGGACATATTGCCCTTCGTGGAAGAAAACCCGTTCCAGGGGACCGGTTACCATGGGCTCGACCGTGACCGTGCGATAGGCGACGACGGTACCCAGGGCATCGAGGTAGACCGGGACGGTTGCGATCCGCGCCTCGGCGACCTCGACCGGAACCGCCGTCAGGGGATGCCGGGTCACGGAGGAGCCGGATACGACCAGCCGGAAGATCACCAACACGACGACAACCGCGGTCAGGATCGAGCCGATCAACCATTTGTTTCGCTTCTTCATGCCCCATCTCCTGATTGCATTGGATCTCGCCTGGGCGTCATGGGTTTGCGATCTGTCTGCCGCAACCCTTGCCATCCACACCCGTGTTCAGCCGTGCGGAGTGACCAGTTTAAGACAAATCGGGATGAATCCGGCCCGGATTCATGTAACAAATTGTAAAGTCCTCTGGCGTCCTCCAGGGACACCCGCCTGGCCCCGGCCAAAGGTCGGGGCCAGGTACTCCGCGGCAGGCAGGGTCAGTCGGTTTGCCGGATGAAATGGCCGATGCGCGCCTGAAGCAGCGGCAAAGCGTTCGGGTTGAGATAGAGCATGTGACCTGAGGGATAGTAGCGGAACGCGATGCGCTTGAGGACCTGGGGTGGCAGACCCATGTGGCGGACCGTGTAGAGCGTCGCGAAAAACGGGGTCGCCAGGTCAAAGTAGCCGTTGTTGAACAAGACGTGGAGCCCAGGGTCATTCAACATGGCCCGTGCGAGCGCCGGAGCCACGTTGAGATAGAACTGCCCGAGCCCGGTCAGGGATTCGACCGGCGGTTCGTATGTCCACTGCCAGGCAGCATTGACCTGGTAGTCGAGCTGGCGGTAATGCAGGCGGCTCACATAGTGCAGTTTCTGTTCAAGGTAGTTGTTGAAACTCGCGGTGAGCGCTCCCATGATCGCGCTCGTGGCTGCTCCGGCACTGCTCCCGCCGGGCACGGGGAGCAGGGGTTCGAGTTGCGGCATGCTGAATCGGCCATCGAACCGGCCGACCGTCCGTCCTTCCGCACCGAGCAGCTCCTTCTGGAAAACCGGGAGCGGGATGCGCAGATCCGCTTTCCGCCAAAGCCTGGCAGGCAGGCCGGTGTCACGTGCCAACTCCTGTGCGATCAACCGCAGCTTGGCGGGGGGCAGAGTCGAACCCGCAAAGAGTGCCGCGGCATAGGGGCCTTGGGCGAAACGTTCAACCGTCTCGATCCAGGCCGGGAGGCTCTTCGGTTCCGGATGCAGCCGGTGGTGGTACCAGGCGACCGCTGCGTAGGAAGGGAGGTAGAAGATGTAGGGCAGATCATTGCCCGGCGCAAACGCGACCAGCGGGAAATCCAGTACGGTCGAGCACATGATCACGCCATTGAGATCAATTCCGTGGCGGGCGAGGGCTGCGGCCAGGACCGCCGAGCGCGTCGTACCGTAGCTTTCGCCGAGGAGATACTTGGGCGAGTTCCAGCGATGAAACCGGGTGAGATACTGGGCAATGAACGCGCGGAATGCACTCGCATCCTGGTTGATGCCGTAAAACAGCTTGCGGGAACCCGCCGGCAGGATGCGGCTGTATCCGGTGCCCACGGCATCGATGAAAACGAGGTCGGTGGCGCCGAGCAGGGTATCGGGATTCGGGACCACGCGGTACGGGGGCCTCGTGCCCGCGTTGCTTCCCGGGTGCGGCCAGACGATGCGGCGCGGTCCAAACCCGCCGAAATCGACCAGCGCCGAGGCACCACCAGGACCCCCGTTATAGGCAAACAGGATCGGGCGGCGGGACTCGTCCCGGATGCCGTCTTCGCGATAGGCGATATAGAACATGCGGGCCGTCGGCTGGCCTTTTCCGTTGCGCAGGATCAGGGTACCGGCGGTTGCCGTGTAATGGATCTGCCGACCCTTGACCGTGACCACATGCCGGGTCGAGACACTTTGCGCATGCACGGGGGCTGCGGGCGGCTCGCTCCGGTGCCCGGCGGGAGCCCCAGAGGCTCCCGCGGAAGCGGCCAGGCCCAAGATCACGAGCGTACCGATGGAATGGGGGATGTGGATGCGCATGGTGGATACCGGTTCCAGGACCGGGCTACTCTAGCATGCCTTCGAAAACCGCCCAACCGGGTCATCGGGGCTTTCCGGGACCCCCTTGACCCTCACGTCGCGTGAGGCCTGATACTCGCCTGAAACCACCAGGAGAGCGGACATGACTCATGCAACACCAAAGAATCCAGACACTCGTCCCGCACGGGATTCCGGACCTTCCGGGTCCACCCCCTCCCAAGGCTTCGAGATCTATCCCATGCCGTTTTTTGCCCTCCTCTCCGTCTCTCAGCCGGAGCGGGTGGCGGAGTGGTACCTGAAGGCGCTCGGGTTTGCGGCACTTCGGGTCGGGCCCGCAGTCCATCTCCGGCGCCGTCAGTACCAGGATCTCCTCCTCGTCCCTGCAACCGTTGAACGGGTACCGGGTCCCGGAGGACCCCTCCTTTACTTCGATGCCGATGGCGAACTCGAGGAACTGGCCGAGCGCATCACCAAAGCCGGGACCTCGGGGGTGTCGGATGCTTCGGGGCCCGTCGCCACGCCGTGGAATACCGCTGAACTCCGCGTCACAGATCCTGCCGGGTATCGTCTGGTTTTCTCCTCGCGCCCCCGGAATCCGGATCCCGGGATCCAGTCCCGGACACTCGACCTCCTCGCCTCCGCGCGCCGCCTGTGAGTGCATGGTTGAGGGAGAATATGAGCATGAAGACCCGTCCTCCACGCTCCCGGCCCGCTCGCTTCTACCGGGTCCGCGAGGTTTCTGCCCTCACCGGCGTCTCCGTGCGGACCCTCCATTATTACGATGAGCGTGGCCTTCTGCCCCCGCGGGAACGGAGTGCATCCGGATATCGTCTGTACTCGGATGAAGACCTCTTCAGGCTCCAGGAAATCCTGATCCAGCGGGAGCTCGGATTTTCACTCGAGGAAATCAAGCGCGCCTTCGAGGCACGGAGTTATGACCGGCGCGAAGCCCTGGAGAAGCTCCGGGGCGAACTCGCAGCCCGCCTGGAGCACAACCAAAAAATGCTGGGAGCAGTGGATCGGGCGCTCGAGGCACTCGAGCAGACGAAGTCGGGACCGGTCTCGGCCAGCTTCCTCAAGGAACTCTTCAGCGGGTTCGATCCCGCCCACCATGCCTCAGAAGCCGGAGCACGGTGGGGGGCGACCGAAGTCTGGCGGATCTCCGAGGAGCGCACGAAACAGTATGGCCGGGAGGACTGGTGGTCCATCCGCACGGAGCAGAAGATGATCCTTTCTGGACTGTCCGATGCGCTGCGGGAGGGTCAGCCCCCCGACAGTCCCACTGTCCGTGCCCTGGTTGAACGCCACCGGCAGTTCATCGACCGCTGGTTTTATCCTTGCAGCCTCAAGCAGCATCTCGCACTCACCCGGCTCTATGAATCGGACGCTCGGTTTGGAGAAAACATCGACCGCCATGGGACGGGATTGACTGCATTTCTGGTCGCAGCCATTCGAGCACAGGAAAAACGCATCCCGGCACCGTCCCGCAAGCGGTGAACCTCGGGCTCGATCCAGGGCGGCTCCTGCCAGGTGAGGCCAGAGACTCCGACGGGTGGGTCCTCCGGCCAGGTCTGTCTAGACGGTTAGGCGCTCGGTGATGCTCGCGTGAGGCTGCTCGCTCCACACCCACCTAGCCGCGATAGGGCCTCATCCTTCGCAGAGCGCTCGGGTTCGGGCAGGCAATCCCAGCCCCCCCGTCGCGGACTGGCTTGACTCCCGATGAAGATGCCGAGATCACCACGGTACAAGGTCGTGGAATCTCCTTTGAGCTTATTGGCCTCGGGGCTGGAACAGCAACTGGATGTAGCGGTGCAGGTGATCAAGGCTCTCGGCCGCGATGGCCGCACCGCCTGAGGCCTTGGCCAGGATAAATGCACCCTGCAGAACCGCTTGCATGTGGAGCGAGAGGCTCTCGGCGGTCCAGGGAACCTGGATCCGATACTGCTCCATGGCCTGGGCGATGTCCGGTTCGAGCGTCGCGGCATGCCCGCGGATGCTCGCCGCGCACACCTCACGAATCACCGGGTTCGTGTGATACATCTCCTGGAGCATCGTCCCGGCGAGACAGGTGAACTCGGCGATTTCACCGGTGAGGATCGACTTGCGGAAATCGAGGTACCCGAGGATCCGGTCCAGCGGATCCGTGTGCCCATGGTATGGCGCGGTCTCGAAGAAGGCCCCCGTGAGCTCGGACCAGTAGTGCACGGCAGCGATGGCGAGGTCGTCTTTACTCTTGAAGTGATGGAAGAAAGCACCCTTGGTCACGCCCGCGCGGGCGCAGAGTGCATCAACCGAAGTTGAGGCGTAACCCCGCTCGCGGATCAGGGTCAGGGCGGCATTCAAAAGTTTCTGCGAAGCGCCTTCCTTGCGCGATGGCGGGATGAATCTGCGATTCATCTGTTTATTTTACCAACTGGTCGGTTCATAATCAAGTCAACCCTGTCGATTGCAGACTCCATCGTCCCATCGGGCAATCTTTGATTATTCAGAAGATCAAACTCGCGGCTTTGAAAATAGAGTCCCACCCTCACACGGAGCGAATCCAGACCATCCAGCCCGGCGTGTCGGGGGAAAAGCGCCGTGCCACAATTCACGGATCTCGTGTGGATGATTTACAAGCGATTGATTTGAATGCTGATTGATATGACGCGCCCGGAGAGATTCGAACTCCTGACCCCCTGGCTTGTCGCTCGGAATGTTCCGTACACACTTAATGAAATCAAGCCCTTAGGGCGCCTGCCAGTGTGCGGTATGAGTCGAAATGAGTCATCATTTGGACGATGAAGATGCACAGATTCCGCACACTTTCCGGCATAGTCCGTAGCGTCTGCGGACAGAGTCAGGCAGAGGTTGCAGTCAGCGCACGCCCCCTATTTCGAAACTGAAACGGCTGCTCAGGAGTGGTTACCCGGTTCAT
>JAJZNM010000071.1:3070-6081 GCA_021852325.1 Pseudomonadota bacterium | reverse complement strand
GCACACGGGGCTCGACGATGCCTCCGCTCAGCCGGCGTTTTGAAGCGCTTTCTGGTTGATGCGGATCTTGCCGGTCCGCTCCAGCTCATTCAGGAAGAGCTGCATCTCCATCTGGGCGTCGTCGTGTTGGGCCGGTCGGGCCCAGGTCGCTAGCGCTTTGGATGTGAGCTGTAAATGGGATGGCCTCTGGATCGGACCCGCGGCGATGACCGCCACCTGGCCAGCCGGGAGATCCACGACTTGTACACGGGGAGAACCGGGACGGGCCGGATTGGGCAGAGTGAACAAGGCTTTCACGAGTGCAGGAGGAAAGTTCTCTGGGGGGGCGCCGCTCAGGGTCACCGTGAGCGGACCTTCGATCCTGAATCCCGCTACTCGGGTGGACCCGGGATGTTTGCGCAGGCTTGCCGCAATCTCGTCCGCTACCTTTCGCATCGCCACCTGGGCATTCTGTTCCGCGAGCTCGCGGATCAGGATGGGGCGGACGGCAGCAAGTGGCTTGGCTACGGCAGGCGTGTGTGCGACCACGCGCAGGACCACGGCGTGGTGACCCGGCAAGCGGATCGGCTGGCTGTTCAAGCCGCCCGCAAGCACGCTGGGCGCAAATGCTGCCTGACGCACTTTGGCGATCTCAGCGATGCCGCTCCCACCGAGACGGGTCACCCCGCTGAGCTCCTGGAGGGGTAGCCCGAGGGCTTTGCTCAACGGCTTGAGGGTCGTGTCCTGCTCAAAGGCGAGATTGGCCATCCGGTGCACCAGGCGATGATACAGGCGGATCGATGCCTTGGCCTGGTACTGTCGGACCAGCTTCGCGCGCACGGATTTGAACGACAGCCGTTTCACGGGACGCGATGCCAAAAGCTTCACGATCTGGTACCCGAAAGGAGTGGGCAGGGGTCCCTTGACTTCGCCGACCTTCATGCGCTTGAGGACACGTACCAGCGTGACCGGAATGTTTTTCGGCGTGAGCCAACCCAGATCACCTCCCTTGGCCGCGCTTTGGGTATCGCTCGAATCCTGGCGGGCGAGCACGCCGAAATGGGCTCCATGCAGAAGCTCGGCGACGATGTGTTGGGCCAGGCGTTTCGTTTCGGTCGGGCCATCCGGGCCTGGCCGCTCGGCGATGAGGATTTGCGCCACTTTCCAGTGCGGCGTCGAGGTGAATTTCGACTCTTCCTCGGCATAAAGCGTGAGGAGGTCGCGCAGGGTCGGGTGGATCCGCTTTCTGAGCGCACGGGCATCCAGCATGACATAGGCCAAAGTCGCCTGGCCCGGGTTGACGAACCGGTATGATTGCTCGGCGTAGGCCTTCTTGAGTGCCGCATCCGTGACGGCGTGAGGGTCGAGAAAATGCCTCGCGGAGATCACGGTCCAACGTACGGGACGCGTCTCGTGCAGCACGCGGTAGCGGCTGAGGACGGAGGCCGGGGGCAGGAACGAGGTGGTCTCGATGCCGGTCTGAAGCTGGCCGAGCAGGAGTGACTCGCGGACCTCGTTTTCAAAAGCCGCCGAAGTCAGATTCTCCTCGTTCAGGACTTCCTCGTAGAGCGCGGGCGAAAAATGTCCACCTGACCGGAAGGCGGGCACGGCGCGGATGGCATGGACCAGTTCCGCCTGGGTCACGCGCAGACCGTCCCGTCGGGCCCGGGCCAGCAACAGTGTCCGCTGGATCAGGGTCTCGAGGGTCTCACGCCGGATCATGGCCAGTTCCGCAGGCGTCGGCTGGAACTTGGCCCCGAAGAGCGAGCTGATACGTGCGTATTGCGACTCGAAGGCGCGGTTAAGCTCACCTGGACCGATGGAGATGCCATCGGCCCGGGCAACATAGTTGCCCCCGAGAAAACTCGGGTAATCCTGCACGCCCCAGAAGACGAACGGGACCCCCACGACGATCAGGATGACCCAGAGCAGCCACTTGCCAGCGCGATTGCGCAATGAATCCAGCATATCCGGACGTTACCTCGATCGGATCGGGACGGCGTAAATCCGCTCGGGGACGGTGCCTGCCCGATCCGGAAACCCGTCGACTCAATGGCGGAGTGGACGGGACTCGAACCCGCGACCCCCGGCGTGACAAGCCGGTATTCTAACCAGCTGAACTACCACTCCGCCTGCATGGTGGGTGCTGAGGGAATCGAACCCCCGACTTTCGCCGTGTAAAGGCGACGCTCTACCGGCCTGAGCTAAGCACCCCTGACGGCCGTCAGTTTAAGGCATCTTTGAGAGGCTTGCTCGGCTTGAAGCCCAACGAGCGGCTCGCCGGGATCGCGATGCTTGCGCCCGTTTTGGGATTGCGCCCGGTACGGGCTTTGCGGGTTTTGACATGGAAAGAGCCGAAACCAACCAAGGTCACGGAATCGCCCGCACGAAAAGCACGGGTCAGGCTATCGATCACGGCCTCGACGGCACGGCTGCTGTCGGCTTTCGTGAGCTCGGTCATTTCCGCAACGGCATCAATGAGTTCGGATTTATTCATGGCGGCAACATCCTCTCGTAGTGGTTGTACTTTGCGACGGAGACGACTCGATCAGGGATCTCAATCGTACCGGACAAAGGGAGTTTTCTTCAAGATCACTGACTTTATACCGAGGCCCACTCCGACTGTCAAACGGCCACGCGTGCTCAGTGGGCACGCGGTGGATCGATGGACACGGGCGGCCGCGGTGGCGTGTCCGCGGCCGTGACGGGTTCCGGGATGTCCAGTCGAGCCTCCTCACCGCCATTCTCGTGCGGCATCTCGACCAGGGCCAGGGCCAGCACTTCCTCGATCCAGTTGACCGGCTGGATTTCAAGATGTGCTTTGATGTTGTCTGGAATCTCCGCGAGATCCTTGATATTTTCCTTTGGAATCAAAACCTTGGTAATCCCGCCCCGGTGCGCCGCGAGCAACTTTTCCTTAAGGCCGCCGATCGGCAGGACCTCGCCCCGCAACGTGATCTCTCCGGTCATGGCCACGTTCGACCGGACCGGAATCCGGCTCAACGCCGATACCAGTGCGGTGCACATCGCAA
>JAJZNM010000071.1:0-3060 GCA_021852325.1 Pseudomonadota bacterium | reverse complement strand
GCACCGCCTGCACTCGGCCCGCCCTTGGGGGTTGCCCCCTCGGGAACATGGACATGGAAATCATTCTGCTGGTAGAAGCCGGAATCGATGCCGAGCCGGCTCGCGCGGCTGCGGACAACCGTGACGGCCGCCTGGATCGACTCCTGCATCACCTCTCCGAGGTGACCCGTCTGAATCAGCTTGCCGCGCCCGGGCACGATGGCCGCCTCGACCGTGAGGAGATCGCCACCCATCTCGGTCCAGGCAAGGCCCGTGACCTGGCCGATCTGGTCCTTGCTTTCCGCCCGTCCATAGCGGAAACGCTGGACCCCGAGATAGTCCGCCAGGTTGTCGACCGTGGGAACCACCGGAGCCACCGCCGGCCCCTCGAGCTGCAGCCGTTTGGCAACCTTGCGCGCAATTTTTGAAATCTCCCGCTCCAGGTTCCGCACACCCGCTTCCTGCGTATAGTGCCGGATCATGGTGACCAGGATGGGATCCTGGATCTCGCAGTCGGTGGCCGTGAGTCCGGCGTGGTTGAGCGCCTTCGGGACGAGGTAACGCCGGGCGATATTGAGTTTCTCGTCCTCGGTGTAACCGGGAATCCGGATCACTTCCATCCGGTCGAGCAGTGCCGGCGGGATGTTGAGCGTGTTCGCCGTGGCGACGAAGAGAACATGCGACAGGTCGAAATCGACCTCGAGATAATGGTCGCTGAACGTGTGGTTCTGTTCCGGATCGAGGACCTCGAGCAGTGCCGAAGAGGGATCGCCCCGGAAATCCATCGACATCTTGTCGATTTCATCCAGCAGGAACAGGGGGTTGCGCACGCCCACCTTGCTGAGATTCTGCACGATTTTGCCGGGCATCGAACCGACATAGGTCCGGCGGTGTCCCCGGATTTCGGCCTCGTCCCGCACCCCGCCGAGAGACATGCGGACGAAACGCCGTCCGGTCGCCCGGGCAATGCTCCGTCCGAGCGAGGTCTTGCCGACCCCGGGCGGTCCCACGAGACAGATGATCGGTCCCCGCACCTGGCCGTGCGAGACCCGCTGCTGCACCGCCAGATATTCGAGGATCCGTTCCTTGACCTTGGCCAGACCGTAGTGGTCCTCCTCGAGGATCTTTTCTGCCGCGCGGATGTCGCGCGAGACACGGCTCGTCTTCTTCCACGGCAAGCCGAGCAACGTATCGATGTAGTTGCGGACCACCGTCGCCTCCGCGGACATGCTGGCCATCTGCCGGAGTTTGCGCAGCTCACCTTCCGCCTTGTGCCGGGCCTCCTTGGAGAGTCCCACCTTTTCAATCCGGCGTGCGAGCTCGTCGAGATCGCCACCCCCTTCGTCGAGATCCCCGAGTTCGCGCTGGATGGCCTTCATCTGTTCGTTGAGGTAATACTCGCGCTGGCCACGTTCCATCTGCTGTTTCACGCGACCCCGGATGCGCCGGTCGATCTGAAGGACCTCGATCTCGCCCTGGATCAGCTCCAGCACCTTCTCCAGCCTTTCCTTGAAATCAAGACACTCGAGCACCTGCTGTTTCTGGGTCGGGGACAGAGAGACGTGGGCCATGATGGCATCGGCGAGGTGGCCGGGCGCCCCGATGTTCCCGACCGACTGGACCACTTCGGGGGGGATCCGGCGATTGAGCTTGACGTAATCCTCGAACGCACCGAACACACTGCGCTTGTAAACCGGGAACTCCCGGTCCGCGAGCGTCGGTGAGGATTGCCAGATCCCGCCGCTCTGGGTCTCGTCGAGGATTTCGAGCCGCGCCTTGAAATAGGGATCGGTGGTCCAGTTCGCCACCTTCGCGCGCTGACGGCCTTCAACCAGGACCTTCACGGTCCCGTCCGCCAGCTTGAGCAACTGGAGAATGCTCGCGACGGTCCCGATCGTGTAGAGCGCATCCGGTGTCGGGTTTTCATCCTCGGCCTTGCGTTGGGCCACGAGGAGGATCTGCTTGTCCTGCTGGATCGCCTGATCGAGTGCGTGAACGGATTTTTCCCGGCCCACGAAGAGGGGGATCACCATGTGCGGGAACACCACGACATCACGCAGCGGCAGCACCGGCAGTTCAAGCAACACAGGATTGGATGCAGCGGGATCATGCATGGTCAGGACACCTGGAGTCCAAGGATTGGACGGCTGTAGGGGTGGGGACACACCCCATCAGCATGGGGGCGACAGGTCCGAAATTCAAGGGTTTCGGGCATAACCCTCATCGGAGGCGGCCATGCGGTCCCGGCCATAGAGGATATAGGGCCGGGATTGCCCCATGATCACGCTTTCGTCGATCACGACCCGGTTGGCCCCCTTGAGGCTCGGGAGATCATACATGACATCGAGCAGGATCTGTTCCAGAATGGTCCTGAGGCCGCGCGCGCCGGTCTTGCGCTGGATCGCCCGGTGGACAACAGCCCGGAGCCCGGAATCTCGGAACTCGAGTTCGGCACCCTCCATTTCGAAAAGTTTCTGGTACTGCTTCACAATCGCGTTCTTGGGCTCCGTCGTGATCCGGATCAGCGCCTCCTCGTCCAGTTCGTCCAGCGTGGCAATTACCGGCATCCGGCCGACAAACTCGGGGATCAGTCCGTAGCGGATGAGATCCTCGGGTTCGGTATTGGAAAGCAAGAGGCTGAGACTCCGCTCCGCGGACTGCCCGCCCGGCAGGGTTGCCGTGAAGCCGATTCCCCCGCGCTGGGTCCTCCGTTCCACGATCTTCTCGAGTCCCGAAAATGCGCCCCCGCAGATGAAGAGGATGTTGCGGGTATCGACCTGGAGAAACTCCTGCTGGGGATGTTTGCGTCCACCCTGGGGCGGCACCGAGGCCACCGTGCCCTCGATGAGTTTCAAGAGCGCCTGCTGGACGCCCTCCCCGGACACGTCGCGCGTAATGGAGGGATTCTCGGACTTCCTGGAAATCTTGTCGATTTCATCGATATAGACAATCCCAGTCTGGGCCCGCTCGATGTCGTAATCGCACTTCTGGAGCAGTTTCTGGATGATGTTTTCGACATCTTCTCCGACATAGCCGGCTTCGGTCAGGGTCGTCGCGTCGGCAATGGTGAAGGGCACGTTG
>JAJZNM010000148.1 GCA_021852325.1 Pseudomonadota bacterium | reverse complement strand
ACCATCATGACCCGGGAAGGGACCGGTGGGCGCATCCTGACCCTTCTGCCACGCGCGCTCGCCTACATCCTGGCCCTCTCGCTCACCTACACGGCTGCCGGCATCGTCGCGGGGCTTCTCGGGCACAGTCTCAGCACGCTCCTCGAGACGCCCTGGGTGATCGGCCTCCTGTCCGCGCTGTTCGTCCTGCTGGCCTTGTCCATGTTCGGGTGCTACGAGATCCGGCTGCCCCAAGGTTTCCAGGACTGGTGTGACCGCCGCTTCCGGGATACAAGAGGGCAGGGCGCGCTCCTCGGCAGCGCCGCCATGGGCGTGGTTTCGGCCGTGCTCGTGGGACCGTGCCTCGTGCCGCCACTCGCGGCCGCACTCCTCGTGATCGCCGACAATGGCGCCGTGCTGCGCGGGGGGGTACTCCTGTTCGGGCTCGGGATCGGCATGGGCATCCCGCTCCTCGCCTTTGGCCTGTCGGCCGGCAAGCTGTGGCCCCGATCAGGACCCTGGCTCCGTCTGACCAATAGCCTCCTCGGCTTCATGCTCCTCGGAGTCGCGCTCTGGTACCTGTCCGACATCCTGCCCATGCCCTGGATCCTTGGGCTCACCGGAGTACTGGCCGTGATCGCGAGTGCATTCCTCAGGCAGCTCCTGGGCACCTTGCCGAAGGGCGGAGGAGCCGGCTACCCCTGGCTCGCGGCCCTCGAGTCGCTCCTCCTCATCCTCGGTGCGATCTATCTCGTCGGGGCGAGCCTCGGGGGCCGGAGCGAACTCCATCCCTTGAAGCCTCTCCTGGAACCCCCGGCGCGGATCGAAACCCAAGGGCCACAACCCAAAGCCTCCGGGATTCACTGGATCACGGTCACGAATCTCGCATCGCTCGACCATTCTCTCACCCTCGCCCGCGAACAGCACCGGCCGGCGGTCGTCGATTTCTGGGCACGCTGGTGCATCTCCTGCCGTCTCATGGACCGTTCGCTCGATCAGGATCGCGAGGCCCGGTCGGATCTCGACCAGGTGGTCCTGATCCGGGTTGACATCACACGCGATGATGAAGATTCCCGCATGCTCCTCAAGCACTTCGGAATCCTCGGTCCGCCGACGTTCCTCTTCTACACAGACCAGGGGCGAAGCGCACCCCATGACCGCCTGATCGGGGAGTCCAGTCTCGGGCGCTTCTTGCGGCATCTACGGGTGGTCATGCCCGCGACCTGACGCGCTCGATCCGAGATGCCCGCAAGGGGCCGGGAGCCTTCCCGGGCTGAAGGCCCTTCCCGTACCCCGAGATCAGTGCGGCAGGTGCAGATGATAGTTCCGGTAGGGCGCCCGATGAACTTCTGGCACGGGGTGTTCCCTGAGCAGCTGGAGAGCGACGGCGACCGCCCGGTCGAGCTCAGGATCCAGTCCCTTGCGCATGAGTTCCGGATTTTGGAAGACCGGCACCGTCGGGGAGATGCCGTGGTCTTCGACGGGGAAGTGGCCGTTGAGACCCTCGACTGCCCAGCGTGGTGCGGTCACATGCCCGCCGTCCATGAGCACCGGGTATCCCCCGATCCCGACCAGACCACCCCAGGTCCGGTGGCCGACCAGTGGGCCCAGATGATCCATCTTGAAGTACCAGGGCAGGGCATCGCCCCCGGAACCCGAGTAGCGGTTGATGATCATGACCTTGGGGCCGAAGTTGGCCTCGGGGGGCTCGATATAGGAATGACCATAGCGGGTGACGACAAGACTCATGGGGCGGCGCTTGAGATACTGGATGATGTAGTCCGACAGGAATCCGCCTGTGTTGAAGCGCTCATCGATGATCACGCCCGGCTTGTCCACCTGGGAGAAGAAGTAGCGGTTGAAGTTCCGGAATCCCTGTGCACCCGTGTTCGGCAGATAGACATAGCCGAGCTCACCATGGCTCATCCGGTTGACCACCCGGATGTTGTGATCGACCCAGGCGGCGACGCGAAGCGCATGCTCGCTCGCCAAGGTCTTCACCGCGATCGTGTGTGCACCTTGGAGATCCGGGTGGGGGCCGATCGTGAGGAAGACGGTGGCCCGCGCGAGCCCCTGGAATGCCTCATAGAGGTTCTCTCTGGCCCCAAGCGGGTGGCCGTTCACGGCGAGCAGATAATCCCCCGTGTGGACCGCAAGTCCCGGCTGGGCGAGCGGTGCATAGAGGGCGGGATTCCAGGTGCCGCCGCGGAGAATGCGGGTGATCTCGTAGCGGCCATGCCGGATCCGGTAGTCGGCACCGAGGAGACCCACGCCCACGTTGAGCGTATGGGGCTTGAGCCCACCGGAAACGAACATGTGCCCGACCGCCAGGTAACTCAGCATCTCGCGGAACAGGAGGTTGAGCCCGCTCCGGCTTCCGACTCCCGGAAGGTAGCGGGCGAAAAACCGCTCTTCGCGGTTGACGGGCGTGCCATCGAAATGGGGGTTATAGAAAAAGGCGTGCTCCATGCGCCAGACATCATGGTACATCTCGGTCCAGGAGGCTTCCGGATCGATCCGGACCCGCATGGCACCGAGCGCGAGCTTGCGTTTCGTCCGCTTGCCCGTCGTGCGCTCGACGAACCATCCGGATCCCACCTGGACTAGCATGAAACGGCCATCCGCCGCGAGCCGGAACACACGGGTCTTTGGGACGAGCAGCTTCATTTTGCGTTTCGCGAGATCGAAGCGGAGCACGGAAAATGTGCCCACGCCGCCGAGGTTTTCGGAGAGCGGCACCAAGGGAGATCTCCGGAGATAGAGCATCCCGCCTGGCCCGGCCACAAGCCCCGTATAGTTTGCGGGCGGGATCGGCAGGACCACCCGGCGCCTCGCAATTCCCTGGAAATCGATCCGGACCGGCGCGACCGGGGGGACGGCCTTCGGATGCAGCAGGGCCGTTGATCCTTCGGGGAATCCGGTGCGCGGTGCAACCGGTGAGGGGGTCCGCCGCGCGAGCACAAGTGCATACACACTCCGGCGGATCGGATGATCGAGACTCGACATATCGAGCCAGCCCTCGGTCAATGCGGTGTCGGTGCTTTCCGTGAAGTAGAGGTCATGCCCACCGGGACCGAAGACCGGGTCCAGGCAATCGCTCGCCCCGTGCGTCAGCGCGTAACTCCGATGGGTCGCCAGTGAGTAGACCCGGATCGCGTGGAGATAGTTGGGTTCGAGGGCGGTATAGACGACCCAGCGGCTGTCCGGCGACCAGCGGGCCCCGAAAGTGCTGAGCGGGCTGGCATACCGGTCTTGTGCGATCCGAACCGGATGGGGATGCCTTTGGGCCAGATCCACATACCAGAGATCCAGTTTCTGGTCACTGAAGACGAGCTTCCGGCTGTCTGGCGACCAGCGCAGATGGCCATAGAAGGCATTGGGTTGTCCCAAGACGACCCTCCGGATGGGACCGATTCCGTCAT
The DNA here is from genome assembly GCA_021852325.1 of Pseudomonadota bacterium. Classification (GTDB taxonomy): domain Bacteria; phylum Pseudomonadota; class Gammaproteobacteria; order JAKAQQ01; family JAKAQQ01; genus JAJZNM01. The sequence goes on along the minus strand of JAJZNM010000148.1, from coordinate 2,709 downwards.
CGGGCCGGATCTCGAGGTCGTACTCCCCCGTGCGATCGGAGAAATAGGCGATCCAGCGGCCGTCCGGCGACCACGCAGGGTCCCGATCCATCGTGCCGGCTTGGGTCGTCAGGTTCTCGATGCTGCCGTGCCGGGCCGGAACCGTGATCACTTTGCCGAACGCGGTGAAGACCACGCGCTGGCCATCCGGTGCAATGCCGGAATCCTGGATATAGGGCGCCGCCCGGATGAAGCGGGGGCGTGTGTCCGGAATGTTCCCGGCGAGGGTGATCGGCACCGGACGGGTTTCACCCGCTTTCAGGTCATAGAGCTCGATCTCGCCAAAGCGGTCGAGGACAATGGCACCCGGTCCGGCACTGGCCGAGAGGATATCGAAACTCGTGCGCGGCACCCGCATCCGGATGCGCCGGGTGTCCACATTATAGGAATAGAGGGTAAAGTTCCCGGGGGCATTCGAGAGAAAGTAGACGTAATGGCCAACCCACATCGGGTTGCGGTCTTCGGCTGTGCCATGGGGGATCCGGCGCACGTGCGAGTCACTCAACCGGGCGATCCGGATCGTGGTTTGCTGTCCGCCCTCGTAGTGCTGCCAGAAGCGCTCCCACTGGAGTTCGGGGACATAAGCGAGATCTTTCCCGTCGGGCGAATACGATCCCGTCTGTCCGACCGCGAGTGGCAGCTCATGCGGGAATCCACCCGTGACGGGTACCGTGAAGAGCGCCGGGATATAGCTCGTCGCGTAGCGGGTGGAACGAAACAGCACCTCGCGGCTGTCCGGACTCCAGCCTACCGCGATATTGGCCCCGGGATAGAAGGTGAGCCGCTTGACGTGCGAACCCCCTGCCCGAGCGACATACACGTCCGTATTGCCCTGGTAGGTCGCCGTGAAGGCCAGCCATCGGCCATTCGGGGAATACAGGGGCCGGGTGAGGTTGCCATGGCCGGTGATGAGTGGATGAGCCACGCCTCCCGCACGCGGCACCTGCCAGATCATGCCCCCATAGGCGAACGCGATATGGGTCGCGGACAAGGTTGGATCCTGGAGGAGCAGCGGGTGGGCCACCGCGTCAGCCGCGCAGCACCCCCCCGCGCCCAAAAGCGCGATCAGGAGCCAGTGTCGCATGGGTCCCCTCCTCCGGAATCGGCCTGACCCCTATCGTAATCGAACCCGCCCCCCCATGCACCGAAGCCCCATCGGGCTCTGGCCCCTGGCGTTGCCCGGTTTATATATATGCGTTAACATATATATAAACCCAGACGCCCGGGCCCTGTGACCTCCCCCATCCCGCACCCCACCGCCAAGACCCGCGCCCTTGAGCCCGTGGCCGGTTTCCTGAAGACCCTGTCGGATCCCACACGGCTCGGGATCCTGGAACTCCTGTTCACACACGGCGAACTGTGCGTTTGCGAGCTCATGGACGCGCTTTGCGTGTCACAGCCCAAGGCTTCCCGCCATCTCGCCACGCTCCGGCGGCAGCATCTCATCCGCAACCGGCGCCGGGGGACCTGGATCTATTACCGGCTGGACCCCAAACTTCCGAAATGGCAGCGCGTGCTGCTCGAGGCCTTAGAGACCCATCCCACCTTCCGCCAAGGATCCCCCCTCGCTCCCGCACGTGGCCGGGACTGCCCGATTGGCCGGAAACCCTCAGACCGAACCGTTCCGGCACGCCCGTGAAGCAGGTATCCCGCAACCGGATGCGGCCTTGATCCTCGCACTGGCCGTCTTTGCCCTGACCCTGGCACTCGTCATTATCCAGCCCAAGGGGCTCGGGATCGGCTGGGGAGCACTCATCGGCGCCGCCATCGCCCTCTCGCTCGGCATCATCCACTGGTCCGACATCGCGATCGTCTGGCACATCGTCTGGGATGCCACACTCACGTTCGTGTCCCTGATCGTCATCTCGCTCATCCTGGACGAAGCGGGTTTCTTCCACTGGGCCGCACTCCACGTCGCACGACTCGGACGGGGTGACGGGAAACGGCTCTTTCCGCTCGTGATTGTCCTCGGTGCGCTCGTCGCGGCCCTTTTTGCCAACGATGGCGCGGCCCTGATCCTCACCCCCATTGTCCTCGCCATGCTGCTCGCACTCGGATACAGCCCCGAGGCAGCACTCGCGTTCGTCCTCGCCACCGGATTCGTGGCCGATACGACATCCCTTCCCCTCGTGATCTCGAACCTCGTCAATATCGTGAGCGCCGGGTTTTTCGGGATCTCCTTCGACCGATATGCCGAGGTCATGATCCCGGTCGATCTCGTCTCCCTCCTTGCGACGCTCGGCGTCCTCGTACTCTACTTCAGGCGCCAAGTGCCTCTCCGCTACGCCATCGCCGATCTCGCCCCGCCTCGGGAGGCCATCCGGGACCCGCTCGTATTCCGGGCCAGCTTCCCGATCCTGGGTCTTCTCCTCATGGCCTATTTAGTGACCGCCCCCGATCACGTCCCGGTCTCGGTGGTCACTGGGGCCGGCGCACTGATCCTCCTGGCCGTAGCCGGTCGCTGGTGGACCGGCGGGCGCAACACCGTCATCAACTCTCGCAAAGTGTTGCGTGAAGCGCCCTGGCAGGTCGTCCTGTTCAGCCTCGGCATGTATCTCGTGGTCTTCGGCCTGCGCAACGCTGGCCTGACCCGCCTGATCGGAGATCTCCTGACTCAGCTGGGACAGCACGGCGTGATTGTCGCAGCCGTCGGAACCGGGTTCCTGACCG
>JAJZNM010000098.1 GCA_021852325.1 Pseudomonadota bacterium | reverse complement strand
CCGGGATGATCGTGATCCACGGTTGGGGATTCAACCGGCGGGTGTTCGACCCGCTTGTACCCCCATTCACCCGGGCCGGGATCGAGGCCTTATTCTGGGAGCTGCCCGGACACGGTGCGCGGAATGAGGCCATGATCGAAGCCGATCTCGAAGCCTGGGCCCGGGATTGCCTCGCGGCCTTTCCACCCGGACCCCAAGTGGTCCTCGGGTGGTCACTCGGAGGGCTTGTCGCACTCGAGCTGGCCGTGCGCTTCCCGGATCGGATCCGGGGGATCATCCTGGTTTGCACGACCCCGCGTTTCCTCAAAGATCCCGATTGGCCGGATGGCCATGACCTCGAGGTGTTCGAGCGGTTTGAGCACGATCTCGAAACGCATTACGAGGCCACCCTCAGGGATTTTCTCTGGCTCCAGATCCGCAATCCCGTACGAGCACGGGCCCTCGTGCCCCGCCTGAGGGATGCACTGGCCGCCGGTGGAGCCCCGAGCCTCGCCGGGTTGCAGAGTGGTCTCGAAATCCTCAAGCGCGCTGATCTCCGGGATGCGCTCCGGAAGGGCGTCAGGCAACCCGTGGCACTCCTGGCTGGCCGACAGGACCGGCTCGTGATGCCCGGAGCGATCGACTGGATGTCGGAGAGGCTGGGCATCGAGCCGGCGTGGCTGGACGATGGCGGACACGTTCCTTTCCTGACGGATCCAGACTGGTTCATGCGCGAGGTAACGGGGTTCTTCGATGCGCACGCATCACTTTGAGCTGGATCCTCGGGCAGTCCAGAGGGGGTTCCGGTCGGCGGCCTCGACCTATGACGCAGCGGCCACCTTGCAGCACCGGATCGAGTCCGATCTCATCGAGCGGCTGCCCTTGCTCGATCTCAGACCCGGATGGATTCTCGACCTCGGCTGCGGCACGGGACATGCAGAGCCGCCACTCGCCCGGCAATATCCGGATGCCCGGATCATCGGACTGGATGCGGCCTACGAGATGCTGCGCTGGAAACAGATGCATCAGGAACGCCATTCGACAACCCTCTGCGCCGATGCGCGAGCATTGCCGCTTTTGTCTTCAAGCGTGGACCTCGTGTTCAGCAATCTCCTCCTCCAGTGGTTCGACGATCCGACCCCTGCCCTGTCGGAAGTGTTCCGGGTCCTCTGCGACCGGTCGGCCTTCCTGTTTGCCACCTTTGGCCCACGGACCTTCCAGGAGCTCCGGGAGGCCTGGTCCCATGTGGACGACGGGCCGCATGTGAGCGCATTCCTGGACGGGCCGGCTTGGGGGGCGCAACTCATGCGGGTGGGGTTCGTGGAAGTCGTACTGGATGTGGATCTCGTGACCGAGGAGGTTGCCGACCTCAAGACCCTGGCGGATGAACTCAGGCGGATCGGTGCGACCAACCGGCACGCCCGGCGTGCCCGAGGTCTTTTGGGAAGACAGGCTCTCGAAACACTCACCCGCGCCTATGAGACGATGCGCCGGCCGGGTGGGGGGTTGCCCGTGACCTATGAGGTGCTCTATGGACTCGCCTGGACGCCCATGCGGCTAGAGCGGAAGGAGGGCAGCTGAATGCCGACAACCGGGCTTTTCATCACCGGAACGGATACCGGAGTTGGCAAAACGGTGGTTTCGGCCGGCTGGATCCGTTGGGCGGTGAAACACGGATTGCGGGTGGCCGCCATGAAACCGGTTGCGACCGGCGGGGTGTTGCGGGAGTCCCAGTCTTTGCGCAGCACCGACGCGGAGCTCCTCCGTGCGGAGATCAACATTGAGGAGACCTGGGAAGAAGTCAACCCTTATGTGTTTGTTCCACCGGTTTCGCCGAATATCGCGGCCGATCAGGCCGGAGTCGTAATCGACATCGACCGGATCGTGGAGCGGGTTCGGATGCTCGAGACCCGGGCGGACACCGTGATTGTCGAGGGCGTGGGCGGGTGGCGGGTTCCACTCGGTGAGGAACGATCGATCGTCGACCTGGTGCGGGGATTGGGCTATCCGGTGGTCATGGTCGTGGGCTTGAGACTCGGGTGCATCAACCATGCATTGCTCACGTTCGAGGCGATCACGGCCGATAGGATCCCCTGCCTCGGCTGGGTGGCGAACCGGCTGGATCCCACCCTGGTGGAGCCCGAGGCGGTCCTGGCAACGCTCGCAGCCCGTCTCGCCATCCCATGCCTCGGAGTCATCCCGATGCTCACGACCCCTGAGATCGGCGCGGTGGCAGACGCGCTTCGTCCACCGGAACCCTCGATCCACCCCGGGGATCCCGAGGGGCCTCGCCAAGCCCGCACAGGTGATTGTCGAATCCCCTCGGGATAGTGCATAATTCGCCTACACCGCACAACGCATCGAGGGGCCTCGTCCTCAGTGCATACGATCATTGTTCGTCCCAACCGGTCATTTCGCAAAGCAGAGCTCGGGCTGTTCGGTCTCGGTCTTTTGGCAGCGCTCACACTCGGTGGGGTGCTGACGTGGCTCTACGGTTTCTGGCCGATTCTGGCCTTTGACGTCCTGGCCTTGATCGGGCTCATCTCGGCCACCTGGTTCGCGGAACGCGCCAGTGGCTATCTCGAGCGGATCAGGATCGATGACGATTGGGTGACCATCACCCGGGGATTCCGCGGTCCCGAGTCGAGTTTCCGGGTCCAGCGTGGCTGGGCCCGCCTGATCGAAGAAGCCGGCGGTCCCTGGAGGCGTCACCGGATCTGGATCGGGGCCTCCGGGCGGGCCTCAGAGATCGGGGCCTGTCTCGGCGAGGAGGATAAGCAGGAACTCTCGAGACGGTTGCGGCGCTATCTATGCCCGATCGCATCCGCCGGGCGCGAAGCACATGATCCTGAACGCTTCAGGGATGGAGATCACACCGAGAGTCAAGCGGGAGAGGTCCGTACATGAAATACCGTCGGCTGCTGGCTGCCGCAGGTGCCACCCTGCTCCTGGCGATGGGGATCCCACCGCTTGGGGCCCGGACCCTCTACAACCTGCCCTATGGCGTGACCCCGATCAGTCATGCGATCTATGGGCTCAACATGATGGCCTTCTGGATCATGTGCGGGATCGCGGCCATCGTGTTTGGGGCCATCACCTGGTCGATCATCTTCCACCGGAGATCCCGCCACCCGAAACCTGCCGATTTTCATGAGAATACCGCGCTCGAGGTGGTCTGGACGATCATCCCGTTCATCATCCTGATCGTGATGGCGATCCCGGCGGCACGGGTGCTGATCCGCGCTGAAAATGTCCATCATTCCGAGATGACGGTCGAGGTGACGGGTTACCAGTGGCTGTGGCGCTATACCTATCCGCGCTGGAACATCAACATCTATAGCCGCCTCGCTGACTCGAGTCTCCGGATCGCCCCTCTCAACTCCGGCTTGAGCCCGTATTCCACGCCCCACTACCTGCATGCGGTCACACATCCTTTGGTCTTGCCCGTCGGCGAGAAAATCCGTCTCCTCATCACCTCGAAAGACGTTATCCATTCCTGGTGGGTTCCGGATCTCGGTGTCCAGATGGATGCCAACCCGGGCCTCGTCAACTCGATCTGGGTCAAGATCCTGAAGCCGGGGATCTACCGGGGGCAGTGCAACCAGATCTGCGGCTGGGGGCACGCCTACATGCCGATCGTGGTGGTGGCAAAACCGAAAGCGCAGTTTCTGGCCTGGGTGAAGCAATGGAGACAGCGCCACCCCCTGGCCGGAGCGGCATCCCCTGTGTCCAACCCGGATCCTTGAACCGGTTCTTGCATCGGTCAACCAGCGGAGAATCCTGACATGTCCCAATCGATCGCCCTCAGCCACGACGCACATCCGGCCAGCCGGGGGCTCATGCGCTGGATCAAGACGACCAACCACAAGGACATCGGCACCCTGTATCTCCTGTTCAGCCTGATCATGTTCTTCATCGGGGGCGCGATGGCCATGGTGATCCGGGCGGAGCTTTATGAGCCCGGTCTCCAGTTCGTGAACCCGGGGTTTTACAACCAGCTGGTCACGATGCACGGTCTCATCATGATCTTCGGTGCGGTGATGCCGGCGTTCGTGGGGCTCGCCAACTGGATGATCCCGCTCATGATCGGCGCACCCGACATGGCCCTGCCGCGGCTCAACAACTGGAGTTTCTGGATTCTCCCCTTTGCCTTCACGCTCCTCCTCCTCACGCTGTTTCTCCCGGGCGGCGGGCCCGAGGGCGGATGGACCCTCTATGTGCCCTACAGCATGGAACTCGGCTATTCGTTCCCGTTCCTGATCTTCGCGATCCATCTCATGGGAATTTCCTCCGTGCTCGGAGGCATCAACATCATCGTCACCATCCTGAACATGCGTGCGCCGGGGATGACGCTCATGAAGATGCCACTTTTCGTCTGGGCCTGGCTGATCACGGCCTATCTCCTCGTGGCCGTGATGCCGGTGCTCGCGGGCGGCGTGACGATGCAGCTCTTCGACCACTTTTTTGGCACCCACTTTTTCTCGGTCGCGGGTGGCGGCAGCCCGCTGCTCTGGGAGAATGTCTTCTGGTTCTTCGGGCACCCCGAAGTCTATATCATGATCCTGCCAGCCTTCGGGATCATTTCGGAGATTGTACCGACCTTCTCGCACAAGCCACTGTTCGGTCGGACCACCATGATCTACGCGCTGGCTTCGATTGCGTTCCTGTCATTCATCGTCTGGGGGCATCACATGTTCACCTCCGGGATGCCGGTCTCCGCTGATCTCTTCTTCATGTTCAGCACGATGCTGATCGCGGTGCCGACAGGAGTGAAAATCTTCAATTGGGTTGCAACCATGTGGAAAGGTGCCTTGACCTTCGAGACACCCATGTTGTTTGCGATCGCTTTCATCGTGCTTTTCACGATTGGTGGTTTTTCTGGGGTGATGCTATCGCTCGTGCCTGCTGACTTCCAATATCACAACAGCTATTTCGTGGTGGCCCATATCCATTATGTCCTCGTGACCGGGGCCGTGTTCGCCATCATGGCCGCGGTCTACTTCTGGCTTCCCAAGTGGACCGGGCATATGTATAGCGAGTTCTGGGGGAAGGTCCATTTCTGGGTCAGCGTGATCTCGGTCAACGTGCTCTACTTCCCCATGCATTTCCTGGGGCTGGCGGGTATGCCGAGGCGCGTTCCGGATTACGCGGTCCAGTTCACCAATCTCAACATGGTCTCGAGCATCGGCGGGTTCGTGTTTGGGGCGGCTCAGCTCATCTTCGTGGCGATCATCTTTGCCACAATCTATGGTGGGAAGAAGGCAGAGGCGCACGTCTGGGAAGGGGCCCATGGACTCGAATGGACCGTGCCTTCGCCCGCGCCCTACCATACTTTCACGACACCACCCGAGGTCGCGGGATGAGATGGTGCAGGATCCAGAACCCGGTTCACCAGCCGATCGTGCGCGCAGGAAGCGGGCCGTCCGCATGGCCATTGCCCTGGGCGTCCTGGCCGTGGTCATCTATATCGGGTTTTACGGGATCCGTGCGTGGCTCGGCTGACGCCGGCACCGCACGGGCCAGGACGGAATCGACCGCTTCTCCCACTCCCTCCTTGGAGATCCCCATCGCATGAGCGCACCCGCTGATTCCTACTACCTGCCCCATGGCACGCCCTGGTCCATTTTCGGCTCGTTGGGGCTTTTCGGTTTCATGCTGGGAGCGGGCCTCTGGATCGATGGTTTGAATACACTCGGGCCGATCGTCATGGGACTCGGCGTACTGTCCCTGATCCTGACCAAGATCGGTTGGTTCGGCACGGTCATCCGGGAGAGCGAAGCGGGGTCCTATAACCTGCAGGTCGACCGGACCTTCCGGTGGGCGATGGTGTTTTTCATCTTCTCGGAAGTGATGTTCTTTGGCGCGTTTTTTGGAACCCTGTTCTACGAACGCCTATTCGTGGTTCCCTGGCTCGGTGGCGCGTCCAACATGTTTTTTACCCATGCGCTGCTCTACCCGCATTACCGGGCACTGTGGCCGACCAACGGCCCGGCCCACGTCGGCGGCACGTTCAGTGCCATGCCGCCGTGGGGCATTCCCGCCATCAACACCCTGATCCTGCTCTCAAGCGCTGTGACCGTGACGCTCGCCCACTGGGCGCTCAAAGCGGGGCATCGACGGAAAGTGATCGCGGGGCTCGTCGCGACGATTGCCCTC
>JAJZNM010000081.1:4572-6172 GCA_021852325.1 Pseudomonadota bacterium | reverse complement strand
GTGCTTTCCACCCGCCCGCATGTGCGGACCTTTCCGGGGTTTCTCGATCTCGAGACGCTGGCCCATGTCATGGAACTCGTCTGGCACGAGCTTGGACCGGTGGATCAGAAGATCTCCGATGCCCTGTCGGGCGAAGGCCAGGCATTCAATGGCGAGGTCGCGACCCTGCTCTTCCCGCAAGCCGATGTCGTGATCCACTGGATCATGGCCCGGCTGGCAGAGGCCCTCGCCATCCCGCGGGCGCACGTCGAACCCTTTTCCGTGCTCCGCTACCGCGTGGGCCACCATTATGCCGAGCACGTCGATTACCTCGATGCCCCACGCCTTGCGGAATACCGCCGGATGGGCGATTTCGGGGGGCAACGCGTCCAGACCTTTCTCATCTATCTCCGGGCCCCCGAGCGGGGGGGCGAAACCCACTACCTCGAAAATGGTCTCCGGGTAGCCGGTGAAAGCGGGCTCGCCGTCGTCCACGACAACACGCTCCCGGGTGGCGAACCCGACCGGACGACCCGCCATGCGGGCGATCCGATCGAGGCGGGAGAAAAATGGCTCTTGCGCACGGCGATCCGCGAACACGCACTCTATGGAGCCAGCGCCGACGCCTCGAGGTGACGGAAAGTCCGCCAGTATCCCGCTACATAAACCAGCTGGAAGACGAACGCCAGATAAAACGGCAGGATGAGAAACCCCTGGTCGATGAGTGCACCCGAGAGTGCCGGACCGAGCGCTTGGGGAAACTGGAAGGACGTGGCGTTGAGACTCGCCGCCCAGCCCCGCCGCTCGTCGCCGACGAGCGAGGTCACGACCGCCTGGCGTGCCCCGACCGACCCCCGGTTGAGACCGGAACGGAGGAAATACACGATCGCAGCCAGGCTGTAGGTCGGCATGAGCGGCAGGGCCACGAGAAGCAGGAGTCCCACACTCCGCATGCCGACCACGGACTTCACAAGCCCGATGCGCTCGGTGAGTCGCCCGGTCAGCAGTGAGGAAACCCCGGTCACGGCAAACGCGAGCGCCATGACGGGCGCGATCGCGGCGGGTCCGATGCCGAACCGGACCGAAAACCAGTATGACATGAGTGGACCGATCAGTCCCACCGCGAAACCGTTCACGGCGTTCAGCATGACGAGCTTGCGCAAGGAACGGTTCTCATGCCTGCGCCTCACCCGGGAACGGTTCGTCGAAACCGGCTTCGGGGGGATCGGCCGGGATTCCCGCATCGAGGCGAGCAGGCCCAGGTTGAAGAGGCTCGCACCGATCGGCAAGAGGAAGAGGAGCCGATATCCCAAAAGACCGAGATGGACCCAGCCCGGGAATGCAGCCAGGAAGGCACCGATCGCCATGCCGAAAAAACCGGTCGCGGTGTTCAGGCTGAACACCCGGCCGCGGCGCGCCGGGGGTGTGAGATGGGCAAGCCAGGCCTGTTCGGCCGGGGCAAAAGGACCCGCCGAACCATTGGCCCCCCGTCCAAAACCCGCGAGGATGATCGGGACGGCGAGCAACCAGGGCGTATGCGCGAAAAAGGCGGTGATCGCCGATGCCAGGGTCAGGACTTCATTGCCCGCGATGAAGGGCTTGCGTTTGAGCCGGTCGCTCG
>JAJZNM010000081.1:0-4562 GCA_021852325.1 Pseudomonadota bacterium | reverse complement strand
CAGCCGAGATGGGCGAGATAAAGGGCCAGATCCACGAAAAAGGCGCCCTGACCGAGACTCCGTGCACCGCGGAGCATGATGAGCCGACGCGCCTCGGCCGGCAACCGTCCAGGCGCCTCACCCGGGCGGTCCTGGGGAGTTCCGGGACTCACCCCTGACCGCGTTTCGTCTGGGTGGCGGGCACCATCGGCAGGTCGAGCCCACGCTCGATGGCCACTTCGATGGCCTTGGGATAGCCCGCATCCGCGTGGCGCATGACCCCGGTTCCCGGATCATTGGTGAGGCAGAGACGGAGCGCCCGGTTCGCCCGTTCGCTTCCGTCACAGACCACGACGAGACCCGCATGGAGCGCATAGCCCATGCCGACGCCACCCCCGTGGTGGAAGCTCACCCAGGATGCACCGGAGGCGGTATTGAGAAGTGCATTGAGCACCGGCCAGTCGGCGACCGCATCTGTGCCGTCCAGCATGGCTTCGGTGTCACGGTACGGGGAGGCCACGGAACCGGCATCCAGGTGGTCACGGACGATCACGATCGGGGCTTCGAGTTCGCCCCGGGCGACCATCTCGTTGAAGGCGAGCCCGAGCCGGTCGCGCTCACGATAACCGAGCCAGAGGATCCGCGCCGGCAATCCCTGGAACCGGATCCGGTCGCGGGCGTGGTCGAGCCAGCGCTGGACACCGCGGTTGTCCGGAAAGAGCTCGCGGGCCTTCTCGTCGGTGCGCTCGATGTCGCGCGGGTTGCCCGACAAGGCGACCCACCGGAACGGCCCGAGCCCTTCGCAGAACATCGGGCGGATATAGAGCGGAACGAATCCCTGGAAATCGAAGGCCCGTTCGACTCCGGCCTCCTTGGCTTGGGCGCGGATGTTGTTGCCGTAATCGAAGACCGGGATCCCCTGGTCGTGGAACGCAAGCATGGCCCGGACCTGGCGCGCGATGGACTCCCGGGCCCGCGCCACATACCCCGCGGGATCGGACTGGCGGAGGAGAGCCGCCTGCTCGACATCGAAGCCAACGGGCACATACCCGTTCAGGGGATCATGTGCGGAAGTCTGGTCCGTGACGAGATCCGGACGGACGGGTCCTTTGGACAGGGTCTCGAAGACCGAAGCCGCGTTGCCGAGGAGACCGACCGAGGTCGGCCGGCCGAGCTTGCGTGCCTCCTCGATCCTCGCGAGCGCCTCCTCGAGCCGGGTCGCACGATGGTCGAGATATCCGCTGCGTAGCCGCCGTTCGATGCGCACGGGATCGACTTCGACCGCAAGACAGGAAAGGCCTGCGAAAGCGGCGGCCAAGGGCTGGGCGCCGCCCATGCCGCCGAGGCCGCCGGTCAAGACCCAGCGTCCCCGGGCATCGCCGTGATAATGCGTCTCGACCGCCTGGGCGAATGTCGCGTAGGTGCCCTGGATGATCCCCTGCGATCCGATGTAGATCCAGGATCCGGCCGTCATCTGGCCGAACATCATGAGTCCTTTTCGGTCGAGTTCGTGAAAATGCTCCCAGGTCGCCCAGCGTCCGACCAGGTTGGAGTTGGCGAGGAGCACACGCGGCGCCCCCGGATGTGTCTCGAAGACTCCAACCGGCTTGCCGGACTGGATGAGCAGCGTCTCGTGATTCTCGAGCCGCCTGAGCGTGGCCACGATCGCATCAAACGACTCCCAGTCGCGGGCCGCACGGCCGATGCCGCCGTAGACGATGAGCTCCTTCGGATTCTCGCCCACCTCGGGATCCAGGTTGTTGTGGAGCATGCGCAACGCAGCTTCCTGGACCCACCCCTTGCAGGTGAGCGTCGCGCCCCGCGCGGCGTTGAGGGTCCCCTCTCGAAAACGGGTCGGCATGCGTGAGCCTCCACCGGGTGGGCCGGATCCGGCCCGAAGCCGGCATCCGCAATTTTACACCGCAAGCCGTCCGGTCCGAGGACGGACGCCCTTCCGGCGCTTCAGTGCCGCTCCCGGACAAAACGCCGGGCATTCTCGAAGAGCTGAAACCACGGGGCATGCTCGCCCCAGTCATGAGGATGCCAGCTCAGCTGGATCGACCGGAAGGAGCGCTCCGGATGCGGCATGAGGATCAGCACCCGGCCGTCCTGATTCGTGAAACCGGTCACCCCCCCGGGCGAACCATTGGGATTCGCGGGGTAATGTTCGGTTGGCTGTCCCGATCCGTCAAGGTATTCCAAGGCGACGCCACCGCGGGCCCGGATCCTTTCGAGCGCGCCCGGTGCAAACGCCGCCCGGCCTTCGCCGTGGGACACGACGATCGGCCACTCGCCGCCCGCCATCCCGTGAAACCAGGGGGAATGGCCCGAGGCCACCCGGACCATGGCGAGACGGGCCTCGAACTGCTCGGATCGGTTGGTCTGAAAGCGCGGCCAGTCGTCCGCACCCGGAATCAGCGAGCGGAGTGCCGTCATCATCTGGCAACCATTGCAGACCCCGAGGGAGAGCGTTTCCGGGCGACGGAAGAAGCGCTCAAAGGCGGAGCGGAGCGTGGGGTTCGACCAGATGACGCGCGCCCAGCCGACGCCGGCACCGAGGACATCACCATAGGAGAACCCGCCACAGGCCGCCAAGACGTCGAAATCCTCAAGTCGGACCCGGGCCTCGATGAGATCGCTCATGTGGACATCGACCGGCGTGCACCCGGCCTCAAGAAAGGCAGCCGCCATCTCGAGCTGTCCATTCACACCCTGTTCGCGGAGCACGGCGACCCGTGGTGCCCGGCGTGCCGTTCGTGGCGCGCGTTTCGGCTCCGGCCTGGCGGGAATGGGGCAGGGCGAGCCCCACAACCGGTATCGACCGGGATCGAGACGGGAAGCCTGCTCCTCGTCGGCCAGAGCAGGTTCGTCACGCAGGCGCTTGATCGCAAGGGTGGTCTCCGACCAGAGCCGGTGAAGCTCCGTCCGGCTCCGCTCGAAGAGGACTGAACCGGCCGCGCGGATCCGCACCCGGTCTTCGCGATCGGTCTGGGCGAGGAGGCGGATTCGCCCCGCGAGTCCAAAGTCGCTCAACACATCCCGGACGGCGCCGAGATCGTTCGGCGCAACGGCGAGAATCGCGCCCGGCGCTTCATCCAGTAGCAGGCGGAGCACATCTTCGCCCGGGCTTTCCCAATCGAACTCGAGTCCGGCCCGGCTCGCCCAGGCCATCTCGAGCGCCGACACCCACGCGCCGCCATCCGACCGGTCGTGATAGGCCCGGACCCACCCGCGCGCCTTGAGCGCATTCATCGCCTGCCAGAACCCCAGGAGATCCTGGGGTTGACCGAGATCGGGCGCGAGTTGCCCGAGGGTCCCGAGAACCTGTGCCGCGACACTCCCGCCGAGCCGGCCGGGTTCGCGGCCGAGATCCACGAGGAGGAGCACATGCGGCCGGTCCGCATCGAACACGGGCGTGAGCGTCTGGCGCACGTCCCCCACCTCGGCAAACGCGGAAATCACGAGCGTGACGGGCGCACGCACCTCGTCCGTACCCGTCTCCGTTTGGATCTCGGTCCGCATCGAGAGCGAATCTTTTCCGACCGGGATCGGGATCCCGAGCGCACGGGCGCACTCGGAGGCGGAGCGGACAGCGGCCTGCAGCGCCCCCTCTTCCACCGCATCGTCTGCTCGAGCCATCCAGTTGGCTGAAAACGCCACCCGCTCCGGCCCGGTGACATCGGCCGCGAGGAGATTGGTGATGGCCTCGGCGATCGCGAGGCGGGATGCGGCTCCCGGGTCGATGAGTGCAACCGGAGGGCGCTCGCCAAGGCTCATCGCCCAGCCCGCATATCCCGCAAAGTCACGGGCCAAAACCGCCACATCACCGACTGGAACCTGGTACGGGCCGACCAGGGGATCCCGCACCGAGAGCCCGCCCACGGTGCGATCGGCGATCGTCACGAGAAAACTCTTGTCGGCCACGGTCGGCGCCTCAAGCACACGCGTCAACAGCACGTCGGCCGGTAAAAGCCGGATCCCGTCCGCAGGCCCGGGTGGAGATCCGGCCACGAGGATGCGCGGGAGCCTCCGGAGGGGCGAGAAGAGCTGCTTCAGCGGCATCGCAACGACGGGGGCGGGATCGTGCGCACTCGCCACGAGGAGCGTGGCCTCCGATGTGGTGCACCCGATTTCGGCCCAGGGGCAGCACTCACGCCGGGCCGCATCCGCGAGTAGAGGAAGGCCCTTGGGATCGACCGCGAGGACGTAGCGCTCCTGGGATTCGTTGCACCAGAGTTCCATGGGCGATAGTCCGGAGTCGTGGCGGGGAATCCGATCGAGATCGATCTTGGCACCGACCCGGCCAGACCAGAGGAGTTCCGGGACGGCATTGGAGAGGCCGCCTGCACCCACATCGTGGATCGAGACGATCGGGTTCTCCCGCCCCATTTCCGCGAGCTGGTTGATCACTTCCTGGGCCCGCCGTTCCATCTCGGCATTGCCACGCTGGACCGAGGCCCAATCGCGTTCCCGGCTCTTTCCAGAGGTCTGCGAGGATTGTGATCCGCCACCCAGTCCGATCAGGAAGGCCGGTCCGCCGAGCACGATCACCGAAAGTCCGGGCCGGGGCCGGCGTTTGCGCC
>JAJZNM010000087.1 GCA_021852325.1 Pseudomonadota bacterium | reverse complement strand
CGATCTACTCTGGTCCGGGAGGAGACGGCGGGGGGTGCGGAGACGGGCTACGCATACAACGGGCTTGGGGAGCTCGTCCAGGTGGATCTTTCCGACGGGGCGGCGGCTGGTGGGGGTGCTCAACGGATCGGGGGCACTCGAGGAGACGTTCGTGTGGGGGACGCGGGACGGCAGCTTTTGCAGCGGATCCCTGGCAGGCACGGGGCCGAGGAACGACCCGGCAGAGCGCTCGGACCCGACCCGCGCCTCCCTCGGCGCGGCACCCGGATACAGGCCGACTCCAATACCAATCCGGGTGCCGGGGTGGTGGGCGCATACCGGATCTTGATGCCATGTGGTGCTCTCGTGTATCATAAACGGTTCAAATAGAGAGGCTTACCGGCCCCGGTCTGGAGTTTTCGATGAAAAGCTACATGGCATCCACCGCGGATGCGACGCATGGGTGGTATGTGGTCGATGCGAGCGGAGTCAGTCTGGGTCGCCTGGCCACGGAGCTCGCGATGCGTCTCAGCGGCAAACACAAGGCAGTCTTTACCCCGCATGCGGACACGGGAGATTTTCTGGTTGTGGTCAATGCCCGGAAAGTGCGCGTGACCGGCCAGAAACGGGCCCAGAAGCGCTATCACCGCCATACCGGCTACATCGGGGGGCTCAAGACGGTGACCTTCGAGGAGCAGCTCGCGAGTCACCCCGAGCGCATCATCGAGGAGGCGGTGCGCGGCATGTTACCGAAGACCCCGCTCGGGCGGGGCATGATCCAGAAACTCAAGATTTACCCGGATGAAACCCATCCCCATCAAGCCCAGTGTCCCAAGCCGCTCATGATCCGGGATCCCCATGCGGTTCCGGACCCTGTATCCTGAGGAACCCCGTTCATGATCGAAGATAAAAGCATTCTGGGTTACGGTACTGGACGTCGCAAAACGTCGAAGGCCCGGGTTTTCCTGAGACGGGGGCAAGGCCAGATCCGGGTCAATGACCGGGCCCTCGAGTCGTATTTTGGCCGTGAAACGGCGCGCATGATCATTCACCAGCCCATGGACTTGATCGAGTTCAAGGACCGGATCGATGTCGAGGTGACCGTTGTGGGCGGTGGTCTGACCGGACAGGCTGGAGCCATCCGGCTGGGTCTTGCGCGGGCACTCGTGAACTATGACGAGACGCTCAAGACCCGGCTTCGGGCCCAGCATCTCCTGACGCGCGATCCACGTGCGGTCGAGCGCAAGAAGGTGGGACTCCACAAGGCCCGTCGAGCCACCCAGTTTTCGAAGCGCTGAATCCGCTGCATTGGGGGATCGTCTAGCGGTAGGACAGCGGACTCTGACTCCGCGAACCTAGGTTCGAATCCTAGTCCCCCAGCCAGTTCCGCCATCCGCCCCTCTCGACGCCCGGGATGCACAACAGAACATCCCGCAGCGCTGCGGACGTGGGGGTGGTCGATTGGTCCCGTTTCGGCTCGAGTGTCTGCCGCCTCATGCCGGACCCGGGGGGTGGGGGGTGACTTCCAGCCACCAGCGACTGCCCACCCACGCCGATCTCGAGGCACACGGATCCCAGTGACCTCGAGGGCCGGGTGATCGACCCCGTTTCCGCTCGCGTATAGTTGTCGGGATGAGTCTCCGCAAGATCATCCATGTGGACATGGATGCGTTCTATGCCTCAATCGAGCAACGGGACGATCCGGGGCTTGGGGGGAGGCCGGTGGTTGTTGCCTGGCCGGGGCGCCGCTCGGTGGTGTGTGCCGCTTCGTATGAAGCGAGACGCTTCGGCATCCATTCCGCCATGCCGGCCCAGCGCGCGGCACGTCTGTGCCCGGAAGCGGTCTTGGTCCCCCCGGATTTTGCACGCTATCGGGCTGTTTCCCGACAGGTACAGGACATCTTGAAGGGATACTCCGATCTCGTCGAACCCCTATCCCTCGATGAGGCCTATCTCGACGTCACCGTGAACCAAGCCGGGCGGTCCACGGCAACGGAAGTGGCGCGTGCCATCCGCACCGAGATCCGCACAAGACTTAATCTCACCGCCTCGGCCGGGGTTTCCACCTGCAAGTTTCTGGCCAAGATCGCATCGGACTGGTGCAAGCCGGATGGGCTGTTCGTCATTCGCCCGGACGAGGCGGATGCATTCCTCAGCGGCCTGCCGCTGACCCGCTTGCCGGGTGTGGGCCAGGTCACTGCGCAAAGGCTTGTGAAGTTGGGCGTCCAGACGGTGGGAGCCCTGAAGCGGCTCGACCGGACCGTGCTCGAGGGCGAGTTTGGCCGGTTCGGCAAGCGTCTTTTCGAGCTCGCACGAGGCATCGACGAGCGTCCCGTCATGCCGGATCTCCCCACCCAGTCCCTTTCGGCCGAGGAGACGTTTGATCGTGATCTTGATCTCGACGAGATGGAACCGGCCATCCGGCGGCTGGCCGGGAAGATCTGGCAGGCGGCGCAACATGAAACGCGGGTCGCCCATACCACGATCCTCAAGCTCAAGACGGACCGCTTCAGGATCCTGACCCGCCGTCACAGCGGGGAGCGGCCACTCCGCTCCGGTGCAGAATTCGTTCAAATCGCCCTTTCGCTCCGGCAACGGGTCGGACTCGATCCGGGCCAGGTCTATCGGCTGGTCGGAGTCGGTCTGGGTGGCTTCCGGGAACCGGACGCAAGTGTTGAGCAGTCCGCCCTGTTTCTTCAAGACTGAAGGGGAGCGGGACGGGCCGAGGCGTCCCTCGAGGGTGCCGAGGGTGGAAACCGGCGCTTCCACCGGAGCCGTCCGGATCGTTCGCGGGCTCAGACCGCCTTCAGGCGCTCCACCGTGAAGCTCGAGGTCCCCATGAGAACCAGGTCCGGGATGCGCTCGGAAAAGATCCCGACCTCGACCACTCCCGGGATCGACTGGAGCGCGTGTTCCATCTGCACAGGGTCCGACAGGGGGAGGCCGAGTACATCCAATACCTGGTTGCCGTTGTCGGTGAGGTAACGCTCGCGCAGGGTGGGCGTGCCCCCCATGCGCACGATCTGGCGGGCCACGGTGCTGCGCGCAAACGGGATCACTTCGACCGGTACCGAGACGGAGTCCCCGAGGCGCGCGAAGCGCTTGGTCTCGTCGACGATGAGGATGAAGCGCCGGCTGGCTGTGGCCAGGATCTTTTCCCGTGTGAGCGCTCCCCCGTGACCCTTGATCAGCCGAAAGTGCGGGTCGAAGGCATCCGCGCCATCGACATAGAGGTCGAGATCGCCGGTGTCGTTGAGTTCGAGGACCGGGACGCCGGCCTGTCTCAGCAGCGAAGCTGTCTGCTCGGAACTCGCGACCGCACCATCGAACTGTTCCTGGATTTTCCCCAATCCTTCAATGAAATAGCGGGTGGTGGATCCCGTTCCCACGCCGAGATAATGGACACTCTGGACTAGGGACAGGGCTGTTTCGGCAGCCAGTCGCTTGGCCTTTTCAACCCACGCGGGAGGACGGGTCGGTGGCATCGGCAGGAGGTCTCGGTTGGCACTGAAAAAAGGCGCTGGGCAGAAGCCCAGCGCCTGGATCATCAACGGGCAGGATCAGAAAATGGCACTGATCGATGCTTCACCGCTCTCATAGAGCGGCAGTTTCGGCTCCGGAATAAACGGCGCCGGACGTTGACTTGTCCCGGAAGGACGTTTTTTGGCCGGCTTGCGGGCCGGTTTCTTCTTCACCGAGGCCGCATGCCTGCTAGCTGCCTTTTTTTTTACGGCAGTCTTCTTGCCACGAGACGATGCTTTCTTGGCCGTGCGACGGCGACTGCCAGCCGCTTTCTTCTTGGTTTTGCCGTGTGCCGCGCTCTTTTTGCGGGCTGCCACTTTCTTTTTGGCTGGAGCCTTCTTCTTCGCCACGACCCGCTTTTTGGCGGCGGGGCGGCGATGGGCTGATGCGGCTTTGCGGGCCGGTTTACGACGTGCAGACGACTTTTTGGTCGCTGCACTCTTCTTGGTCACTTTACGTTTCATCATCGCGGGATCTCCGCTGTGTAACAACACAGCGGAGAGTATACACAATAAAAAATAAAATTCAGGTTTTTTTTCCGCGCATCCAGTGCAAACGTCCGAGTCAGTGATCAGGGCGGGATGAGGTTCGTGAGACGGATGAGGTGCTGCCACTCCTCAGGCGTCACCGGCACGATGGAGAGCCGATTGCCCGGGCGCAAGAGCTGGAAGCCCTGGAGCAAAGGCTCCTCGCGGAGTTTCGAGAGTAGAAGCGGGGGGCTCACGCGCGCTTCGAGACGCACGTCGACTGCCTGCCAGCGGATGTGCCCGGGGCGGCTCCGGGGATCGTAATACGGGCTTTCGGGGTCCAGACACGAGGGATCCGGGTACCCCGCGCGCACGACCTTCATGAGCCCCACGATGCCGGGTTCCGCGCAACTCGAATGGTAGAGGAAGACGGGATCCCCGAGCTGGACCCGGTCCCGGAGGAAGTTCCGGGCCTGATAGTTGCGAACCCCTCCCCAGCAGGTGGTCCGCCCGGGAGCGGCGAGCAGATCCGCCAGACTGAACTCGCCCGGTTCGGTCTTGAAGAGCCAATGCGCCATGATCCGGACCGAGGCTCAGGGCGCCTGACACTCATGCCAGGTGAGTTCCGGGTACGTTTTGCCGCCATGGTACCAGCAGGTATCGGTTGCGATGGCATCGAGCGGCACATCCCAGGGGTTTGGGGAGATCCGGTCCGTGCGCTGGCATTCGTGTGCGACCCCGATGAGAAGCGGGCACGCCCGGCGCAGTGCGGCCGGGTTCAGCCGGAAGGCGAGGGTCCGGTCGTAATACCCGCCTCCCGAACCGAGGCGTCTGCCGCAAGGATCGAAGGCGGTCAGTGGCAGGAGGATGCAGGAGCATGCGCTGGCTGGCAGGACCGGTCCCTCGAGGGGCTCGGGAATGCCGAAGGCGTTCGGGCCCATGGGCGTTGTGGTGTCCCAGCGCACGAACTCGAGTGCCTCCCCGGCCAGGCGGGGCAGGTAGAGCGCGGGGGCATGCCGGCCCATGAGAAGCCGGAACCCATTGGGATCGATCTCGTTGCGAACCGGGAAGTAACTGCCGAGTGTGGGAACCGGGTGTGTAGAGAGAAAAGTGGCGAGGCGATGGGCCAGCCGCTCAGCGGCACGCATCCTTTCTGCTTCGCCCAAGGCGGCCCGGCGCCTCGCTGCCTCCCGGCGGAGGCGGGCTTGGGATCCGGTGCCGGGGGGTCCGGGGTGAAGGACATCTCCCGCTTGCACCGTTATGGGCTTTTGCCCTTGAACCTTCGGTTCAGGTGGAAGCTTTGCGGTCATCTTCAGGCTCCCCGCAACGTAGCGGGTCTGCACACCGACAGCCGGTCGGCCTCCGGGATAGATCAATAGGCTCGAAGAGAATCCCAGCCCCTATCGATTGCAGCAGGAGACGTCAGGATCCATGATGCATCGATCGGACATCGTTTGCAAGCGGGTGCCGGACGGAAGCGCCATGTGCGTTCTGGCTGGGGAGGAATCCCTTCAGTGCATCCTGTCCGACTGCTCTTCGTGCGTGGCCAGTTGCTCGTTCAGAAGGTGGATGCGTTCGAGCCACTGCTCGGACAAGGGATTGGCCTGCCGTTTTTCCGCGAGGAGCTGGTGGGCGAGATTCAGTGCGGCCATGATCGCGATCCGGTCGAGACCGATCAGTTTCCCTTCCGTGCGGATTTCCTGCATGCGGTCATGCAGGAGGGCGGCCGCCTCGAGGAGCGCGAGACGCTCGGACTCCGGGCAACTGACCTGGAATTCACGGTCCAGGATGCGGATCGTGACCGATTTTGCCTCTTCGGTCATCGTTCGATTTCAAGGGACTTCAGGCGGTGGATCATCGATTCGACCCGGGTGCGCACCTCGTCGCGGTGATGGAGCAGGAGTGCCCGTTCGTTGGCCATCTCCCCCATTCTCGCCTTGAGTGACTGGTTTTCCTGACGTAACCTGAGGGTCTCAAGCAGCATGAGCCTGAGCCGTCGTTCCAAGGTCTCGAGTTCTTCTTGCCAGTTCATGGAACAGTCTCCGGAAGACGATCAACTATACGAACGAATGGATTCCGGGTCAAATTGCCCGCATAACGTGTCGGCCGGGATCCCGGGAGTGCTAAAATCCGCCGGGACGGGTGCCGCCAGGCCAATCGTTTGAACGCGCATCTTCCCCCAGGGCCCCCCGGGAGCGAGCCTTCGCACGAG
>JAJZNM010000159.1 GCA_021852325.1 Pseudomonadota bacterium | reverse complement strand
CCCACCGTGCTTGACGATGTAGTCATGACAGAGGTCGTTGAGTTCATCGGTCGTCACCCCGGGGCGGATCGCACCGCCCACGAGATTCAGGGTCTCGGCCGTGACCTGGCAGGCGCGTCTCATCGCATCCTGCTCGGATCGGCTTTTGAGGTGGATGGACATGCTCGATTGTACCGGAAACGGGTGGGTCAAAAGGTCGGGGCAGGTGAGGCCGTCATTTGATTCGAGGGTCCGTTTTGTGTTATAAAACGGGGCCAATTGTTTCAGGTTCCGTGACCGAGTTCAACCGCCGGATTCCTGCTGCCACGTCCCGGCCGAGGCCGGTGCGGGTAGGGGAGGTCCGGAGGGGGCTTGGCCATATCACACCACACATGAATCGTAACCGGACGCTGGGTGCCCTGGTCTCAAGGGTCGCGCACCGGGATTCATGGAGGGTCAACCCGGAGAGCATAACCAATGACTGAAGTGACGATGCGCGCCATGCTGGAGGCGGGAGTCCATTTTGGGCACCAGACCCGTTTCCGCAATCCCAAAATGAGCCCCTATATTTTTGGCGAGCGCAACAAGATCCATATCATCAACCTCGAACAGACTCTGCCACATTTTCGCATCGCCCTGGATTTTGTCCGGCGCCTGGCGAATGATGGGGGTGTGGTGGTCTTCGTGGGCACGAAACGGGCAGCCCGGGATCCGATTGCCCAGGCTGCATTGCGCTGCGACATGCCCTATGTGAACCAGCGGTGGCTCGGCGGAACGCTGACCAACTTCCGGACCTTGCGGCAGTCCGTCCGCCGCCTGGCCGATCTCCGGACGATGGCTGAAGACGGGACGCTCGAGCGCCTCTCGAAACGCGAGAGCTCCAAGATCAAGCGTGAGATGGACAAGCTGGAGCGAGCTCTGGGCGGGATCCAGAAGATGGAAAACCTGCCCGATGCGCTCTTCGTGATCGATGTGGGCAAGGAAAGCATTGCCGTACGCGAGGCCAACCGTCTCGGCATCCCGGTTGTGGCCGTGGTGGACACAAACTATAGCCCGGAGCCTGTTCAATACATGTTTCCGGGAAACGATGACGCGATCAGCGCGATCAGCCTCTACGCGAATGCCGTCGCGGATGCGGTCATCGAGGGTCGTGCGCAGGCTCCAGCTGCCGAGGTCAATGGCGAAGAGTTCGTCGAGCTCGACGGATCGGGTGAACCCATGGGCTCCACGGAGTCGGCAAACCGGCCGGCTCGCGCACGGAGGAGCCGCACGCCGCGTGTGGCCGCCCCCCAGGGCGAGGTAGGCACGAAAGGAGCTGAAACGGAACCCGGAACCCCTGAGGCGGCAGCGGATTCCGTGGCGGCTGAGGGGGAAGGGGTGCGGAAACCCGATCCGGCAAGGCGTCGGCGCCGCCGTGTCGTGCCATCAGCGGATGGAGAAACCCCGGAGTCGTCCCATGACTGAGATTTCGGCACAACGGGTACGCGAGTTGCGTGAGAAGACCGGAGTAGGTTTCATGGAATGCAAAAAGGCGCTCGTGGAAACCGCCGGCAACCTGGAAGCGGCACTGGTTTACCTCGAGAAGGCAGGCTTGGCCAAAGCGGACCGCAAGTCGGCACGGGTGGCCGCCGAAGGCCGTGTGGAGATGGCCATCACCGACGGTCAGGGAGGCGCGCTCGTTGAAATTAACTCGGAAACCGATTTTGTCGCGGCGAGCGATGATTTTCGTGGGTTTGCGCAGAACGTGGCCTCACTCGTGGCTGCCCGGAATCCTGCCGACATCGACGAGCTCCTGCAAATGACAGGCCCTTCCGGCCGGAGCCTGGATGAAGAACGCAAATCCCTCATGCTGAGGCTCGGGGAGAATGTGCTGGTCCGGAGATTCAGAAAGTTTGTGACACACCGGAATCTCGCGGGGTACATCCACCAGGGTGGTCAGATTGGTGTCCTGGTCGAGCTAGAGGGTGGCAACGCCGAGGTCGCACGCAACATGGCCCTCCAGATCACCGCGGGCGCCCCCCGCTGGCTCGAGCCTTCGCGGGTCGATCCCGAATGGCTCGTGAAGCAGCGCGAAATCGCCGAGCATCAGGCCCGCGAGAGCGGCAAGCCGCCGGCCATCATGCAGAAGATGGTCGAAGGACGCCTCAAAAAACTGGTCGAGGAGTTTTCACTGACCCATCAGGCGTATATCAAGGAGCCGGACATTAATGTGATGACTTATCTGTCCCGGTCGGGTGCGACCGTCATCGACTATGTCCGCTACGCGGTGGGTGAGGGGATCGAGAAGGGGCACAAGGATTTTGCCGAAGAAGTCATGGCCCAAGTCAACCAACGCTGACCAAGAGGCCTCGGGTGGGACTCAAGTACCGGCGCATTCTGCTGAAACTGAGCGGGGAAGCCTTGATGGGGCACTCCGACTTCGGGATCGATCCGGAGATCTTGCACTACTGGGCGCATGAGATTGCCGAGGCCAAGGCAGCCGGGGTCGAGCTCGGGGTGGTTGTGGGAGGGGGAAATTTTTTCCGTGGCGCCGGACTCGCGGCTACCGGCATGGACCGGGTGACGGCCGACCAGATGGGCATGCTGGCGACCGTCATGAACAGCCTGGCCTTGCAAGATGCGATGGAACGCGATGGACTCAAAGTCCGGGTGATGTCGGCCATCCGCGTCAACCAGATTTGCGAGGATTATATCCGGAGGCGGGCCATCCGGCATCTCGAGAAGGGGCGCATTCTCGTGTTTGCCGCTGGCACCGGAAACCCGTTTTTCACGACTGACACCGCCGCGACCCTCCGTGCGATCGAGATCGGTGCCGAGGTGCTCCTCAAGGCGACCCAGGTGGATGGAGTCTATTCCAGCGATCCGCAAAGTGATGCCTCCGCCACGCGCTATACCCACCTTTCGTTTGATGAGCTCCTGAAACGCGGGCTTGGCATCATGGATGATACAGCCGCCGTGATGTGCCGCGATCATGGAATTCCGGTTCGGGTATTTGAAACGCAGCATCCAGGCGCCTTGACATCGATTGCCCAAGGCAACGAGGATATTGGGACTTTGGTCGATAACCGGACATAGGCACCATGTTGGATGACTGGCAGAAACACACACGTGAGCGCATGCACAAGGCCCGATCCAGCCTGACCGAGGCATTTTCCAGGATCCGAACCGGGCGGGCCCAACCCGGCCTCCTGGATTCTGTCATGGTGAGCGTGTATGAACAGAATATGCCGCTCAAGCAACTGGCCACAATTGTCGCAACGGACGCACGCACACTGACGATCACGCCCTGGGACAAGGCCACGATGGCGGTCATCGAAAAAGCCCTGCGGGCATCTGATCTTGGGCTCAACCCGGTCGTCACGGGACCCCTGATCCGGGTTCCGCTGCCGGCCCTGAATGAGGAACGCCGCCGGGAACTCGTCAAGGTGGTTCGTCACGAAAGCGAGCTCGCCCGGGTGGCGGTCCGCAACGTGCGAAGGGACGCCCTGGGACGCCTCAAACAGGCCCTCAAGGACAAGGAAATCACGGAAGATGAAGAACGGCGCGCCGAGGACCTCCTGCAAAAAATGACTGATGGCCTGGTTGGGGAAATCGACCAGGAACTCGCCCGGAAAGAAGCGGAACTCATGGAGGTCTGATCACCCGTGGCGGCGATTCCCACAGAACCGAAACACGTCGCCATCATCATGGATGGAAACGGACGCTGGGCGCGGAGCCGTGGCTTGCCCCGTACCGCTGGTCACCAGTCCGGGCTGGATGCCGCACGGGAGATCGTCCGACAGGCCCCTGCGCATGGGATCCGCATCCTGTCGCTCTTTGCATTCTCGAGCGAGAACTGGATGCGTCCCAAGGCGGAAGTCCATGCGCTGATCCGACTGTTCGGGGAGGCTCTCGAGCAGGAAATCGACCGGCTGGTTCAAAATGGAATCCAGATCCGTTTCATCGGTGACCGTTCCGGGTTCCCGGCCCGCCTGCAGGACGCCATGCGGCGGGCCGAAGCGGTTTCTCGGCCGGGCGAACGGTTGGTGCTCGTCATCGCGGTTGGCTACGGTGGACGCTGGGATCTGTGCCAGGCAGCGCGCAAACTGGCCCTCAGGATGCGGGAAGCGGACCTGTCCGAGGAGCAGTTCGACGAATCCGCTTTCGAGGCCTGTCTGTCGACCAGTGGGCTGCCGGATCCCGACCTCTTTATCCGGACCGGAGGGGAACGACGGATCAGCAACTTTCTGCTTTGGAACCTCGCCTACAGCGAACTCTACTTCTCGGATACCCTGTGGCCGGATTTCACGGTCCAGCAATTCGAAGCAGCCCTTGAGGACTATCGGGGCCGTCAGCGCCGCTTTGGCCGTACGCCCGGCCAGATCCGCTTTAGCCGGCACGGCTGATGGAGGGTCGCCGCCTTGCGACGGGTCTGATCCTCGCGCCAATCGCGTTTTTGATTGCGATGTGGGCGTCGGCCGGCTGGATTGCCCTGATTTACGGGATTTTCATCGCCCTCGGGGCATACGAGTGGTCGGGTCTTGCACATACGTCGAGACTCGAGCGCATCATTTTCACGGCGGCGGTCGCTGGCGTGATGCTCCTGTTCTGGCAGGAGCGCCCGGCCGGTTGGGCGATGGTGACAGAGCTGGCCGCGCTGGGCTGGCTTCTGGCACCGATCCTGATCGTCTGGCGGCGGACGCCTCTTTCCAAGACCTGGGTCCTCCTCGCCGGTTTCCTGGCGCTCGTCCCGGCCTGGTGTGCGCTCGTGGCCATGGTTGGCCCATCCCACGGGATCAACGACCTGCTCCTGGCCTTCCTCTTGCTCGTCTGGGGTGTCGATTCCGGTGCGTACCTCGTTGGGCGGCTCTATGGCCGTCACCTGCTGGCCCCTCGGGTGAGTCCCAAGAAAACCTGGGAGGGTGTCGTGGGAGCGGGGCTCGCCGTGTGCATTGCCATTCTTGTCATGCGCTTTTTCTTGGGGATTGGTTTTGAATGGGGACTGCTCCTGGGCTTCAGCGTATGGCTTTTTGCGATCATCGGGGATCTTATGGAAAGCGCCTTCAAGCGCTGGAGTGGGGTCAAAGACAGTGGGCGCCTGATCCCGGGGCACGGCGGCGTGCTCGACCGGATTGACAGCTGGCTTGCGGCCGCACCCATCTTCCTCCTGTGCTCGAGATACCTGCTTCGATGAGATCCATGCATGTGAGCCGGAAGCAGGTTGAGTCTCGTCCCTGGGACTGCGGGAGTATCCCGTCATGACGGTCGTGGTTGCGATCCTGTCCTTCATCGTGGCCATCGGGATCCTGGTCACGATTCACGAGTTCGGACATTTCTGGATGGCCCGTCGGCTGCATGTGCGCATCCTCAGGTTTTCAATCGGGTTTGGCAAGCCGTTCTGGCATCGACGTTTCGGTGCTGCACCGGTTGAATCATGGGAGCTCGCCCTGGCGCCGATCCCACTCGGCGGATATGTGAAGATGCTGGATGGCCGTGAAGGTCCCATCCCGGCAGGGGAGGAGGCTCACGCATTCGATCACCAGTCGATCGGCAAACGGACGCTGATCGTCCTGGCCGGTCCGCTGGCCAACCTGATTTTTGCCGTGCTGGCCCTCACGATCGTTTTCAGTGTCGGGTTTCCGTCCGTCCGCCCAATCCTTGGCCGGGTGCCGCCGGGTTCCTACGCGGCCCGGGCCCATCTCAAAAGTGGCGATATCATTCTCGCGGTCGACGGGCATTCCACTGAAGACTGGGGTGCGGTCGCTCTGGACTTGGTCGGTGGGCTTATGCACACCCATATCATCCGGATCCGCTACGAGTCCCCTCAGGGACACTTGCGGACGACGGACCTCCACATCCTGGATCGACGACCGTTCACGGTGCCGGGTCACCTGCTCAAACGGCTCGGATTCAAACCGGGCCTACCCAGTTTCCCGGCCGTCATCAAGCAGGTCTTGCCGGGCAGCCCGGCACAATCCGCCGGGATCCGCCCGGGCGACCGGATCCTCTCGATTGCGGGCTTCCAGGTTTCTGATTTCCATGCCCTGGCCCGGTTCATCGAGAAACATCCCGGTACTGAGGTCAAGCTGGTCTGGCTGGATCGGGAGCAGACCATCGACCGGATGGTGACTTTGGGTGTCCACGCGGTACAAGGTCACCGCACCGGATTCCTCGGGGTCGAAGCCGCCTTGCCCCGGGACTTTACACAGCGGTTCATCGTCCAGGTCCGGGATTCGCCTTTGGAGGCGCTGTCGCATGCGTTCCGTTACACGGTCCGGGTCTCCTCCCTCACGTTGAGC
>JAJZNM010000070.1 GCA_021852325.1 Pseudomonadota bacterium | reverse complement strand
TGGTCCGGATATCGGTCTGGTTGGGCGAGAGCTTGACGATCAGGGGTTTTGCGGTGCGCGCCCGGCAGGCTTCGACCACCCGGGCCGACATATCCGGGTCATTGCCGAACTGGACACCGCCTTCCCGTACGTTCGGGCAGGAAATATTGACCTCGATCGCATCGATTGGCGAATCATCGAATCGCCGGGTGACTTCAGCGTATTCCTCGATCGTCGAACCCGAGACATTCGCAATGTAGCGGGTCTCGCTGAAATCGAGGCGTGGCAGGATCTCCTCGACCACGACAGCGACTCCGGGGTTTTGCAGGCCGATGGCGTTGAGGTAGCCCGATGCGGTTTCCGAGAGTCGATGCGGGCTGTTGCCGAGCCGCGGGAGGAGCGTCGTCCCCTTGAGGCAGACAGCACCGACCTCATCCAGGGAAAACCCTTCGATCCGGGTATATTCTTCCCCAAACCCGACGCAGCCGGACAACAGGACGACCGGGCTTTTCAGTTCGAGTCCACACAGGCGACATCCGAGTCTCGGATCCGGGGACGGGGCAGGGTTCGGGTCGGGCATCGAGTCACCCCGTCCCAGGAAACTCGGTGGTCCGGCTGCGTTCGAGGAGCCGTTCGAGGGTCCGGCGTGGATCAGCCCCCTGGTTGAGGATGGCATCGAGTGCATCCGTGATCGGCATCTCGACACGGGCAGCGAGCCTGCGCTTCTGGAGTGCAGGGAGGGTCTGCATCCCCTCCGTCACCTGGCCAATCCGGGCCTGTGCCGCTTCGAGCGACACGCCTTGAGCGAGCAGCCGGCCCAGCCGGTGGTTGCGGGATTGGTCATCGGTCGCGGTGAGCATGAGATCCCCCACCCCGGACAGGCCCATGAACGTCTCGAGGCGGGCGCCTTCGCGCAGTCCGAGACGGACGAGTTCCGCGAGCCCGCGTGTGATCAGGGCCGCGCGGGCATTCGCCCCCATGGCCAGTCCGTCAGACAGCCCGGCGCCGATCGCGATCACGTTTTTGACGGCGCCGCCCAGTGCGACCCCGGGCAGGTCCTGACCCAGGTAGATCCGGAAGGAGGATCCATGGAACGCTTCAGCGAACTTTTGTGCGGTGTCGGTGTCTTCGGAGGCAACCGTGACCGCGGTTGGAAGTCCCGCTGCGACCTCCCGTGCAAAACTCGGACCGGACAAAAGCGCCAGGGGACCCCGTGGTCTCACAGCGCGGGCCACTTCATGCATGAGGAGGGCGGTCGTGGATTCCATCCCCTTGGTGGCGATCAGGATGGGGAGATGGCCGAGACCTCTCCGGATGGTCGCCTCGAGTGTTCCTCGGAGCGCCTCGGCGGGGACTGCCAGGATGATCCCGCCCGCGCCCTCGATTGCGAGCGCAAGATCGTCCGTGACCACGAGTGAGTCCGGCAGCGGGAAACCGGGCAGATAGCGCCGGTTTTCACGGCGCGCATCGAGATCAGCCAGTGCCCGGGAATCGCGACCCCAAAGGCGGGTGCCCCGGTGGTTCCGGACGAGTTGCAGCGCCAGTGCCGTCCCCCAGGATCCGGCACCGAGAACCGCGTAGGGGGCAGCCGTGTCCACGCTTCCGCTCAGGCATGTCCCGGGGTGGACTGGTTTGCCTGCAGGAGATGCTGTTGATAGATGGCATCGAAGTTGACCGGCTGCAAGAGGACCGACGGGAATCCGCCCCGGTTGACCAGGCTCGCCAGAAGTTCCCGTGCGTAGGGGTAGAGCAGGCCAGGGGCATAGGCACCGAGGAGGGGGGCTTTTTCCTCGTCGGAGAACCCGCGTATGCGGAGCAGTGCGGCTTCGTGGATCTCGGCCAGGAAAGTGACCCGGTCCTGTAAGCGGGCTTCCAGGGTCACCGTGAGCACCACCTCATGCAGGTCAGGGTTGTCCCGGATACCGTTGATGGCGGTTTGCAGGTTCACCTTGATCTCGGGTGAGAGATTGGGCGTGCCCAAGATCGCGGGGGTGAGCGGCGATTCAAAGGAGCAATCCTTGAGATAGATGGCTTCAATCGTAAATTGGCGTTCCACCGGATCGGCAGGTGCCGGGTCGTTTGCAGTCGGAGAAATCTCATTCATGGGGGGGACTCCCGGAGTCGGATGGGGGGTCTCGGGTCTCTGAGACCAGACGGGCGAGCGCGCCCGAATCGTCGAGGGCCTTGAGTTCCTCGAATCCGCCGATCGGCTGACCGCCGATGAAGATCTGGGGAATGGTTTTCCGCCCGGTGGTCTTGGCCAGGGTCAGGCGCGCCTCGGGATCGCTGGCGACATCCACCTCGCGGAAATCGAAGCCGCGTCTCATGAGCAGCTGTTTCGCCAGGCGACAATAGCTGCAATAGGGGGCCGTGTAGACAACCAGGTTCGCGCTCACGCCGGCCCCCTTGTCTTCTGGACCAGAGGGAAGTTTTCCTGTTTCCATTGCGAGATCCCGTTTTTGAGAATCGCCACCGGTGTGGTGGTGAGCGCCGCGGCCTTTTTGGCATACCGCTTCGATTGCTCGCCATGCTGGCAACAAAGGATGATCGCCGGGGGATTGGACTTTGCGAGCGTGGCGATCCGTTCCGTCAGGTCGTCGGCATCGATGCGGACTGCGTTCGCGATGTGTCCGGCTTCGAATGCCTGACGGTCGCGGAGATCCAGGAGGCTTGCACCCCGGTTGATCAGTTGGGCGGCTTCTTGAGCGTTGACTTCCCGGAAACGCCGGGTCCTGCGTTCCACTTCATCGGCGATGATGAGGCCGAGGATGAACAAAAACGCAGCAACCAGGAGATAGTGGTGTGAGGCAAAGATGATCAGGCGATTCTGCACGATCCGGCCCGGCGTCCAATCTCCCAATTATAGCCTTGAGGGTATCCGGATGCGTCCACTGCGTTCCGCGCGTCGCGGGGAGATACGGCCAGCCGGTGCGGCAACCCCGGGACGACCAGGTCCTTTGCCAGTCTTTGGACATTCGGGTGGATAATTGGGTGGGGTTCCCGGATGGCCCATGGTTCCTGACCGACCGGCGGGCCTGGCGGCGAGGTGAGATGCGGTGAACGTTTCACGTGGGCGGGTGCTTGTTTTCGCGGTGGCGTTATTCGGGCCCGCAGCAGGCGCGCACACGGTCACGCCCCCTCACTCCAGCTCCCGGATCCGGATGAAACTCCGGGATACCGAGAAGCGGCTCGCCTTGGATCAGGCCCGTCGCATCCGGGCGCTTCGGGTCCTCGACCGCACCACGCAGGCGCTCGCAGTCAGCCGGGACCGGCTGGAGATGCTGAGAACAAAGCGGGCCGGGCTCCTCGCGCGTGAACGCCTCCTCGCCCAGCGTGAGCAGCACATTCGCCGTACGTTTTCGCATGCACGAAAAGCACTGCTCCGTCTCGCTGAGACTCGATTCATCCTGGGACGCGAGGCGCGCTTGCGGTTCCTGCTTGGAGGCGGATCCCTGAGTCGGCTCTCCCGCCTCATCGGCGAGTGGCAGCTCGTGAACCGCGCCACGACATCCCGCCTGAGGCTCCTCGATACGCTGGCGCGGGATCTCGCGATGGCGCGGACCCGCTTCGCGGTCACGGATCGACGGTTGAAGGGCCTTGAGGCGGTGCAGATGCGAACGGATCTCGAACTGGAGGCGGAGCGGGCGCAGCGGCTTGCGTTGCTGGCCGCACTTTCAGTGCACCTGAGACAGGGACATGCCCGGCTCGATGAACTCCGGATCCGTTACCGGGAGCTCACGGCCATGTGGGCCCGTCTCCATCGGGTATCGCCGCGGGTCGATGTCGAGGGCAACCCGTTTACCAAAACGCCATTCCCGCGCCTGCGCGGGCATCTGCCCTGGCCGGTCCAGGGCACGATCGTACGCGGTTTCGGCTCCCCGGAAGCCCGTGGGCGCCTCTTGAGCCACGGCCTCCTGATCCGGGCACACATCGGGGCCCGTGTCCGTGCGGTCGCGCATGGAGAGGTCGTGTTTTCCGGGTGGCTGCCCAACTTTGGGTTGATTGCGGTGGTGGCCCAGGGCGGGGGGTATTTCACGGTCTATGCCCACAACACGGCGCTCTATGACCGGGTGGGCGACTGGATCAACGCAGGTGATCCGATCGGACGCCTCGGCTCCGGCCGGGTCCACCGTCCGGATCTCTATTTCCAGATCCGCCGGGGCGCGCAACCGATCGATCCCGCACCTTGGCTGATCCCCGGTGGTGGCCCACGATCACGGTAAGGACCATGGGCAGGCCCCTCAGGCACTCTTCGCAAAAAGAGCTGGATCCGTTATCATGGCGCACAGCGCCGCCCGCCCCGGGAGGCGCATCCCGGCTCCCCTGAGTGTACGCAGGGTCCGGCTTCCATTCACCAACTCTAAAGGTAACGGAGAAATCGCCATGCGCAATCTGAAATGGGCCTTGATGATCAGTGCCGTGGTGGCACTGGGATTGGGTGGTCCGCTTTTCGCCAAAGGTTTCAACTATACGTATGTCGGTGGCGGGTTCGTTTCTTATACGCCTTCAGGTGGCTCGAGCGCCACAGGGCCATACCTCGACGGCTCCTACAACTTCAATCCGCATTTCAATGTCGTGGCCGGATACCAGTACCTGAGTTATGGGCAGGGGGTCAACGGCAACAATCTGGACCTCGGTGTCGGATTCCACACGGCCCTCGAGACCCGGCAGCCGATCGATCTCGTGGTTGAGGCCCTGTTTCTCCACACCGCGTTCGACGTGAGCTGCGGGTTGCCCGGTTGCGGTGGAGCCTCTGCGAGTGCGAATGGATTCGGGTTGGCCGGGGGTGTCCGTTGGCATCCACCCGTCCAGAAGCTCGAGATCGATGGTCTCGTGGGTATCAATACCTATAACAGCTGTCCGGGATGCCACTCGTCCTTTGAGACCGTGACTGGAGCAGTCCAGTACTATTTCATGCCCCACCTGAGCGGCGTGGCGAGTCTCAGCATCGGAACCAACAGTTACGGTGACCAGTTTACGGTTGGGGTCAACTACTATTTCCCGACTCTTTGACCGGTTCGCCGCCTCGATGCAATCCCTTTCGGGGGAGCGCGACCGGGCCTTCAGACCGAGTTGAGCGATCTCCAGAAGCGGTTCCGGCTGGTAGACAGTGTCCGTGCCAAGGCCAGGAAGCCGAGCACGAGCGTGGCTGAAGCCGTGATCCATGGAGCTGCGAGGAGCACCGGCCAATCGGGCCGGAAGTGCACGTCGAGCAGCGAGCGGGCATCCAGCCATCCGATCACGCCAGCGGCGAGTGCCCCGAGCGCGCCCGACAGGAACCCGATGAGACCGTATTCGAGCGCAAGCCAGGACATGATCTTGGTGAGGCGCACCCCGAGCGTCCGGAACAGGATGATTTCGCGTCTTCGTTCCTCGCGCGTCAGGGCCACGACAAGATAGGCCAGGAGAAGGGCTGCAGCCAGGGTCGACAGCATGAGGACGGAAACCGCCTGGGCGGCGCGGGCGAGAAGATGCCGCAACTCGCGGATCAGGAGACGGATGTCGACGACCGTGACCCCGGGAAAACGCGATGGCAGCCGTGCCATGAACCCGCGCGCTGCCCCCGGTGCGCGCACCGAGGTCAGGTAGCTGTGCGGCAGACCATGGACGGCGGATGGGGAAAGCAGCACGAAGAAGTTCGGTGTCATGTGATCCCACCGGACCTTGCGGAAACTCGTGACCGATGCCGAGAAGTCGGTTCCGGCGACCCGGTATTCAAGGGTATCCCCCAGGTGGACTCCCATCATGTGCGCAAAACCGTGGACCAGGGATGCCTCGTGTAGACGGGTTCCGCTGGACCAGAAGTGCCCGGCCACGATCCGGTCGCCTGCTGGAAGCCTTGCACTGGCGCTCAGGCTCTCATCATGCCGGATCCAGAACCGGCGTCCCGGAATGCGGGTATCCCGGGCGTGCAGCCGGTGGCCATTCAGCGCGATGAGGCGGGCGACGTAGAGGGGGGCGAAGGGCCGGATTTCGATCTCGTGGCGTTGGAGGAGTGCTTTGAGCCGGGTGCGTTCCCCGGGCTCGATGCCGATCACGAACCAGTTCGGGGTCCTCGGGCCGAACATTTCGCCGTATCCCGCAAACAGGCTGGTTCGCGCGGTCTCGAGGAAAACGAGAACGAAAATGATGAGCGTGAGTGAAGCCAGCGACAGCGCCGTGAACGCCGGCCGCCGGTTGAGGCTCGTGATCACCCATCTGAGTTCGGCGTGGATCGAGGAGAACATGCGCCCGAGGAACCGGAGGCTCAGGAAGGCGAGCGCAGAGACGGCAAGGATCAGCGTGAGACTGATGGCGAGATAACGGATGCTGCCGCCGCCGCCTGAGGCATACCAGGCACCATAGGCCAGGAGCAGGACCATCGCGCTGAACGTGGCCTGTCCCACACCCCAACCTTCCTGGGGCGGCTCGGTCCGGAGTGCTTCTGCGGGCTCAATCCGG
>JAJZNM010000123.1 GCA_021852325.1 Pseudomonadota bacterium | reverse complement strand
GGCCTGGCAGGGAGAGATCGGTTATGGTATCCGACTCGCCCGGGCGGCCGGCCATCTCACCTCTGAGCGGTATGTGCCCACCCTCTCGCGTTTCCACCGGATCTGGCTGGCCGAGCCTCGTGCGGTCGCCATCCTCAAAAAACCGCTCTACCGCTCGCTCGCCAAGGCGGGGTGGCCCTTCCGGGTGGTCGCCTCCAACGTCCGCCGGGTGGCAGTGGTGCATCCATGAGCTGGATCGCGTTTCTCCTGATCCTGACGGGGGTTCTCCTCAACGCCGTGGCACAGCTTTTGCTCAAGGCCGCGGTACGGGGCATGGGACACATCGGGCTCACCGCTCCAGCACTACTCCGCGCTGGCTGGGTGCTCGCCCAGAATCCCTACATCCTCGGGGGGCTCGCCTGTTATGCGGCGAGCCTCGTGGTCTGGATTCTGGCCTTGTCCAGGGTCGAGGTGAGCCTCGCCTATCCCATGCTGTCCTTGGGCTATATCGTGACTGCCGTGGGTGCCTGGGCGGTTTTTTCGGAGCGGCTCGCCCCGCTCCAGTGGGTGGGTATCTGTGTCATCATTCTCGGCGTGGTGCTGCTCGCACGAGGCTGAATCGTGGCCGAACCCTTTCTCCCCTTTACCCGCCCGACCTTCGACGAGGCCACGCTCACAGGCGTCGTCGACACACTCCGCTCCGGATGGGTGACCTCGGGTCCCCGGGTCCTTGAACTCGAAAGCGCACTTGAGCGCTATCTCGGGGGCGACCGGCGCGTGCGTCTGTTCGGACATGCAACCGGCGCACTGGAAGAAGCACTCCGGGTGATCGGCGTGGGGCCCGGCGACGAGGTCGTCGTGCCCGCGATGACCTTTGCCGCGAGCGCCAATGTCGTGCTGCGGGTCGGCGCCACCCCGGTCTTCGTGGATGTCGATCTCGATACCCGCAATCTCGGGCTGGATGCCGTGGAATCAGTGCGCACAGATAAAACCCGGGTGGTGATGCCGGTCCATTTTGCGGGCCTGCCGGTCGATCTCGACCCGCTCCATGCCTGGGGACGCCAGCATGGCATCTGCATCCTCGAGGATGCAGCCCATGCGATTGGTGCGCGCCTTGCGGGTCGCCCGATCGGGAGTTTCGGCGATCTCGTCTGCTTCAGCTTTCATGCCAACAAGAACATGACCACGATCGAGGGTGGAGCCATTTCCCTGCCGCTCGACCGGACCGACTGGATCGACGGCCTCGAGCGGTTGCGCTTCCATGGACTGCGAAAGGCTCCGGATGGCAGCTATGACGTCGAGCGGGCGGCCGGCAAGCACAATCTGTCCGATGTGGCGGCCCGTGTCGGCCTCGGACAACTGGTCCACCTGGACGCATTCAATCGCAGCCGGCTCCATCTCGCGGCGCGCTACTTCGAGCGGCTCCAATCGAATCCCTGGGGACTCGGGTTGCCGGCCCGGGGTGATGACGGACACGCCTGGCACATGTTCACGGTCCGGATACCCTTCGACCGCCACGGCATCGACCGCGCCGAGTTTCAAGCCCGCATGCGCGGGCTCGGGATCGGGGTCGGCATGCATTACCCGGCCCTGCCGCCGCTCGCACTCTACCGGGAGCGCTGTGGCTGGCAGCCCGGGCAGTACCCGAATGCGGAACGGATTGGGCGGGAGACGGTGACCCTCCCCCTGTTCCCGGCCATGAC
Source organism: Pseudomonadota bacterium (assembly GCA_021852325.1). GTDB lineage: Bacteria > Pseudomonadota > Gammaproteobacteria > JAKAQQ01 > JAKAQQ01 > JAJZNM01. Next base: position 4,740 of record JAJZNM010000123.1, on the reverse strand, counting down.
ACCGACTGATGTGGACCGGGTGGTCGATGCAATCGGCCAGGCGCTCGGGATACCCGGATGAATCCGGTGCGACCCCCGACCCGGGAGCTTTCGGTGGTCATCCCTGTCTACAACGAGGAGCCCAGCCTGCCTGCGCTTTTTGAGCGCCTCTATCCGGTCCTCGAGCGCGTGGGCGGTTCCTACGAAGTGGTGTTCATCGACGATGGAAGCCAGGATCGCTCGCCCGCACTCTTGCGCCAGGCGTTCGAATCCCATCCGGAGGTGACCCGGGTCGTCCTGTTCCAGTCGAACTTCGGCCAGCATGCCGCGATTCTCGCCGGATTCGAGCAGGCCCGGGGCCGGCGGATCATCACGCTGGATGCAGATCTCCAGAATCCGCCGGAAGAAATCCCGCGCCTGCTCGATGCCATGGAGCGGGGGCACGATTACGTGGGCACGATCCGGCGCTCACGTCAGGACCATCTCTGGCGCAAGGCAGCCTCACGCGTCATGAACCGGGTCCGTGAACGCATCACCCGTGTCCATATGACTGACCAGGGCTGCATGCTCCGCGCCTACGACCGCGCCATCGTGGATGCGATCAACCAGTGCGAAGAGATCCATACCTTCATTCCGGCACTCGCGTACCTTTTCGCCGCACGGCCGACCGAGATCGAAGTCGATCATCACGAGCGCGCCGCCGGGCAGTCGAAATACTCGCTCTACAAGCTCATCCGGCTCAACTTCGATCTCGTGACCGGGTTTTCAGTGCTTCCGCTGCAGTTCTTCTCCCTGCTCGGGATCGGTCTCGCGCTCTCGTCCGGGATTCTCGTGCTGTATCTCGCGATCCAGCGCATCTTCTTCGGTCCCCAGGTCGAAGGGGTATTCACGCTCTTCGGCATCGTCTTCTTCCTGATCGGGGTGCTCCTCTTCGGGATCGGATTGCTCGGGGAATATGTCGGACGGATCTACCAGCAGGTGCAGAAACGGCCGCGCTATCTCGTCGGAGCCGTGCTCGAGAAACCGGAATCCGGGGCATGACCCGGGCGGTGGTCTTCGCCTACCAGGAGGTGGGTGTGCGGGGGCTTGCGGTCCTCATCGACCAGGGGATCGAGATCCCCCTGGTCGTGACCCACCCGGACGAGCCCGGAGAACACCGCTGGTTCGGGAGCGTCTTCGAGCTTGCGCACGAGGCCCGAATACCGGTCGTCTGTCCCGCGCGGGAAGCACTCGGCACGCTCCTTCCCGATCTCGAGCGACTCGCGCCGGAGTTCATTTTCTCTTTCTATTACCGCCATCTCATACCGGTGTCCCTGCTCCAGGTGGCCCGCCGCGGGGCACTCAATCTCCACGGATCGCTCTTGCCGCGCTACCGCGGACGCGCTCCGGTCAACTGGGCCATCCTCAACGGTGAACGGGAGACCGGCGCGAGTCTCCACTACATGGTGGAACGGGCGGATGCAGGGGATCTCGTGGACCAGCTCGCGGTGCCGATCCTCTCGACGGACCAGGCGCTCGAGGTCTCCCGCAAGGTAGCCTGGGCCGCCGAGATGGTGCTCCACCGGTCGCTTCCGGGGCTTCTCGACGGGACCGCCCCCGCGCGTCGCCTGCCGGTCCTGCCGGGACAGTACTTTGGCCGAAGGCGTCCGGAAGACGGCCGGATCGACTGGAGCCGGCCCGCCTTCGAGATCCACAACCTCATCCGTGCCGTGGCCCCGCCGTTTCCGGGTGCCTTCAGTGACTGCGGATCCCACCGTCTCTGGATCGACCGCGCCCGGTTGGATCCGGGTCCGGCCCGGCATGCGCGGCCTGTCCTCTACCCCGAAGCGCAGAGCTTTTACGCTGACTGCGGGGACGGGCGGAGAATCGAAGTGCTAAAATACCGCTGGAGTGGACCGGAGGAATCGTCCGGGCCTGCTCTGCCGCTCGCGCTCGGAGAACTCCCGTGAAAAAAATATTGATCCTCGGGGTGAATGGTTTCATCGGCCATCACCTGAGCCAGCGGATCCTGAGCCAAACCGCCTGGGAAGTCTACGGGATGGACATGTTTTCGGAGCGTCTCTCCCCGATGCTGACCCATCCCCGCTTCCATTTCTTCGAGGGCGACATCACGATCAACCGGGAATGGGTGGAATATCACGTCAAGAAATGTGACGTGGTGCTGCCCCTGGTCGCGATTGCCACGCCGGCCACCTATGTCCGCGAACCGCTCAAGGTCTTCAGCCTGGATTTCGAGGCCAACCTGCCGATCATCCGCCAGTGCGTGCGTTACCGGAAACGGGTTATCTTCCCGTCCACCTCCGAAGTCTATGGCATGTGTCCCGATTCTGCCTTTGATCCCTACGAGTCAACCCTGGTCCTCGGACCCATCCCGAAGCAGCGCTGGATCTACAGCTGTTCCAAGCAACTCCTCGACCGGGTCATCTGGGCGTATGGCATCGAGGAAAAGCTCGATTTCACGCTGATCCGTCCTTTCAACTGGATCGGGCCCGGTCTGGACAGCATCCATGCGGCCAAGGAGGGGAGTTCCCGTGTCGTGACCCAGTTTCTCGGTCACATCGCACGCGGCGAAAACATCCGGCTGGTCGATGGGGGCAAGCGGCGCCGTTCCTATACCTATATCGATGACGGGATCGATGCGCTCATGCGGATCATCGAGAATCCGGGCGGGGCCGCCAGCCGTCGGATCTACAACATCGGGAATCCGGACAACCAGTATTCGGTGCGGGAACTCGCAGAGCTCATGTTGCGCATTGCGCAGGACTACCCGGAATATGCGTCGAGCGCATCGGCTGTCAAGCTGATCGAGGTCCGTGCCGCGGATTATTACGGGGAGGGATACCAGGATGTCGACAACCGTGTGCCTTCTATCGAGCATGCGCACCGTGAACTCGGCTGGAAGCCCCAGATCAACCTCGAGACGGCATTGCGCAGGATCTTCGAGGCGTATCGCGGGGATCTGAACCAGGCGGGGCAGCTGGTGAGCGAGACTGACTGATCGTCCCCCATGCGTGTTGCGCTCAAGGTTGATGTGGATACGCTGCGCGGGACGCGGCTCGGGGTGCCGCCGCTCCGCCGGCTCTTTCAGGAAGCCGGCGCCGGTGCCACATTCCTCTTCTCGGTCGGACCCGACCATACGGGCCGCGCGCTCAAACGGGTCTTCCGTCGGGGATTCCTCGGCAAGGTGCGCCGGACCTCGATCGTCCAGAACTACGGATGGGCGACCCTGCTTTATGGGGTCCTCCTGCCCGGACCCGCGATCGGCCGGAAGGCCGGGGCGATCCTGCGCGAAACCCGTGCCCAGGGCTTCGAGGTCGGTTTGCATGCCTACGATCATGTCCGCTGGCAGGATGGTGTGGCGCGACGGGGCGAGCAATGGACCCGGCGCGAGTTTGAGCGGGGCGTGGAGGCGTTCCAGGCGGTCTTCGGCGGGCGGCCGGAAACCTCCGGTGCCGCCGGTTGGCAGATGAACGAGCCGGCCTTCCTGGCTGAGGAGGCTGCGGGACTCCTTTATGCAAGCGATTGCCGGGGATCTGGCCCGTTTTATCCCTTCATCGGCCACCGTGCTGGCCGCTGCCTGCAGATCCCATCCACGCTCCCCACCCTGGATGAGCTCATCGGACGCCACGGCCTCCATGAAGGGAACCTGGCCGAGGTGCTGTGCGAGGCGAGCCTCAAACGCACGGGCGACCAAGTGTTTACGCTCCATGCCGAACTCGAGGGTATCCGTTATCGGGCCGTGCTCGAACGCCTGCTCGGCCTCTGGCGGGAGGCGGGTGTGTCCTGTGTGAGCCTCGGCACGCTCTATCGGGGGCTCGACCGCTCCCGGGTGCCGGTCTGCGAGCTGCGGTGGGGCAGGGTACCGGGCCGGAGCGGGACGCTCATCCGCCAGGGACCTCGACGCGAGGGGATCCGTCCAGGGATCGCCGATGCCCGCGCCCTGTCGATTTCAGGTCTTTCACTGGTGGAGTCCAACCGATGAGTAAGAACTGGGTGAAGCCGCCCGCGGGCGGGGAAAAGATCCGTTTTGAAGCCGGTCGGCTCGTCGTGCCGGACGAGCCCTGGGTCGGCTATGTCGAAGGGGATGGGATCGGTGTCGACATCACCCCGCCCTGTCTCCACATCTGGGATGCCGCGATCCGGAAGGCTTATGGCACACGCCGGAAAATCCACTGGGTCGAGCTTTTTCTCGGGGAAAAAGCGGCGGCCCGCTACGACGGGGAGTATTTTCCGGAGGAGACCCTTCAGTGGATGAAGGCATTGTGGGTATCGATCAAAGGCCCCCTCACGACTCCGGTGGGCGGAGGATTCCGCTCGCTGAACGTGAGCCTGCGCCAGGCGCTCGACCTCTATGCCTGCCTGCGCCCGGTCCGTTATTACCAGGGGGTTCCCTCTCCGTTGCGCGAGCCTGGGAAGATCAACGTGGTCCTGTTTCGGGAGAATACCGAGGACGTGTATGCGGGCATCGAGTACGCCTCCGGCTCGCCGGAAAACGAGAAGCTCGCCAAGTTCCTCCGAACCGAGTTCAAGGCGCGCTTTTTTGAGGGGGCGGGTCTTGGGATCAAGCCGATTTCCCGTTTTGGAACGGAGCGGCTGGTCCGCAAGGCCATCGAGTACGCGATCGCGCACCAGCGCCAGAGTGTGACCCTGGTCCACAAAGGCAACATCATGAAGTTTACCGAGGGCGCCTTCCGGGCATGGGGATACGAGCTCGCCGCGCGCGAGTTTGGGGCCGTGACCATCACTGAAGAGGATGCGGCC
>JAJZNM010000025.1:4547-6476 GCA_021852325.1 Pseudomonadota bacterium | reverse complement strand
GCCGCCGAACGACAGGCTTCCGATCGTGAGCGCAAGCAGTCCAAACCCGAGCGGCAGGCCCCTGAGCGATGCCGGATCCAGAAGCTGGGTCACCACGATGAGTGCGGCGGCTCCTCCCCCGAGACCGTTGAACAGGGCAACCATCTGGGGCATCGCCGTCATGGCAACCTGGCGGCTGACCATCCACGAAATCCCGCCACCGAGCAGGATGGCAGCTCCGGCGAGCAACCAGGTCTCGGGAGCGAGATGGCCGTAGGCCCAGGCATTCCCGGCCACGGCGATCAGCATGCCCCATCCGGCCAGCACGATCCCGCGATGGGCAAAGCGGGGGTGGCTCATGGCCTTGATGCCGCCGATCAGGAGCGCCGATGCCACGAGATCGGAAAGCCCGGCCCATTCATTCACCGGGAACGCCCTCCCCGCGTTTGGCACGAAACAGTCGCAGCATCCGCTCCGTGGTGACGTATCCTCCGACCACATTGGCGCTCGCGAGTACGATGCCCAACCAGGCCAGTGCCTCGGCCCAGGTGCCCTGGGCGTTGAAGAAGACCCAGAGGGAGCCGACGAGGACAATGCCATGGATGAAATTGGTTCCGGACATGAGCGGCGTGTGCAAGAGCGCAGGCACCCGTGAAATGATTTCGTAACCGGTGAATGCGGCAAGCAGGAACACGAAAGCCAGCATCATGGTGAGGGCTCTCCAGGGAGGGACAGTGGGGGGTTCCCCCACGAACGGACCTGGCCCGCATGGGTCCAAAGCGTTTCACGGTAGACCGGGTCCGACCAGTTGGCGGCGAACGCACCCGCTTTGACGACCGGTTTCAGGAACTGCCAGAGATTCCGGCAGTACATTTCGCTCGCGTGCTGGGGGAGATCCGAGGCGGGAGCGATCGGTGCCAGGATCCTGACGCCCCGGTGATCCCGCGTTTCCCCTGGCAGGCTGAGCGCACAGTTGCCTCCCTCGGATGCCGCGAGATCCACGATCACACTTCCCGGACGCATGGCCGAGACATCTTCCTCGCTGATGAGACGGGGGGCCGGCCGACCCGGCACGAAGGCAGCTCCGATGACGACGTCCGCACCCCGTATCCGGTCCGACAGGCGTTGCCGATCGGCGGCCTGTTCCTCGGATGTGAGCTCACGGCTGTAGCCCTTGTCGGTCGCGGCTTCCAGAGCCGACTCCACGACGCCTGCACCGAGCGAACGAATTTGTTCGCGTGCTTCAGCCCGGATGTCGTAACCGGTCACTTGTGCGCCGAGTCTCCGGGTGGTCGCAATGGCCTGCAAACCGGCAACGCCCGCACCGATCACGAGCACCTCCGCGGGGCGATAGGTGCCGGCTGCGGTCGTGAGGAGCGGGAAGAGCCGCCCGGAAGCCGATGCGGCGAGAATCGCTGCGCGATAGCCTGCGCAAGTGGCCTGCGAGGACAACGCATCCATCGATTGCGCGCGTGAGATCCGGGGAAGATATTCCAGGGCAAAACTCGTGACCCGGTGATCCGTCAACGTTTTGCCGAGTTCCGTATTCGCCCAGGGACGGAGCAGCCCGAGCACATAGGCCCCGTTCCGGAGGCGGTTGGCCCGGGGCAGTCCCCCGAGCGTGAGGACGAGGTCTGCTTGCCCGATCGCATCCGCGTCGGCGATGCAATCGCCATAGGCTTCATCCGAAAATCCTGCAGCCTGGCCAGCGCCGCGCTCGACCGCTACGGTGAGCCCCAGTGCCTGGAAGCGTTCGATCATGGAGGGGACGAGCGCGACACGACGCTCGGACTCCGTGACCAGGGATGGGACAAATACGCGCATGAGCCGGGCAATCGAACTCCTGAGGGGCACTCCGATTGTAATACGGCTGAACGTCCTCGGCATCTCTGGACGTGCGCTTTGTCCGTGGCACCCCTGCCAGAGGGACAGGACCAGACGCTTCGCCGC
>JAJZNM010000025.1:0-4537 GCA_021852325.1 Pseudomonadota bacterium | reverse complement strand
ATGCGGACCGAAGCCATTCGAACGGGCTGGCTTCGCTTCCGGCAGGAGCATCCCACCCCGCACACATCCCCTGGAGTCCAGCGGATGGATTCCAGCCGATCACGCCAAAGGCCTGTGTAGGGAGGCTTCACCTTTCCGGCACGGAAGATCCCGTGTACAATCCGCTTCATGTATTCCCTGAACCAGCAGGTGCTGCGCACCGATCCTGCGGGAGTACCGCTCGAATGGATCGGGTTTCAGGAGGCCGTGAAACTCCACTGCCTCGACGAGGTTTGTGCAGCCTTTGGACGGACCCTCTATCACATCCGGGGCGGATTCAATGCCGTCACCGGGCGGCAAAGCTGCATCACGATCCACGCGATCCTCGCGACCCGGACCGACCGGGGGCTCTATGAACGATTGTTCCGGGACTATGTTCCCCCGCTCAGCAACCGGGCGCTCTTCCGCCGCGATGCCCAGCTGTGCCTCTACTGTGGCGAACCCCAACTCGGGATCCATCTCTCCCGCGACCATGTCACGCCGCTTTCCCGGGGCGGACGTGATGAGTGGACCAACTCAGTCACGGCCTGCAAGCGCTGCAACAACCGCAAGGCCGGGCGCACTCCCGAAGAGGCCGGGATGACGCTCCTCGCCATCCCATTCGTCCCCAATCACGCGGAATACATCTACCTCAAGGGCCGGAGGGTGCTTGCGGACCAGATGGAGTTTCTCAAGGCACATTTCCCCCGGACGAGCCCGCTCTATTCCCGAAACTCCTGAATCCAGGGTTCCCGGACGGGTCCCGTGTGCGAGAATAACTCAGGTTCGCTCTCCGTTGCGGGTAGACAGGGGTCAAAGCGGATGCAAAAGCATGGGTCGAGACCGCGTCGGTCGGGAGGGGGAGCCGCCGCTCCACGAGGATCCGGTATCGCGCTCCTGGTTTTTGTCTTCATGCTGCCGGTGTCTGGTCTCGCGGCGCCGGAGTGGCCGCTGGCCGCCGCGATCGATTTCAACCTCGTCCACGCCGTGTTTTCGCAATCCGGATTGCCCGTTGCCGCCGATTACCGTGAAACCGGGCTCACGCTCCGTCAATGGCTCATTCCGGGCGTATTCAGTCTCGGCGTCCGGGGCGGCATCCTCGATGTGACCGAAGATGCGAATCCAGCCTTGCACGGCGCGGGCCTCTCGGGGGCATACGGCGGACTTGATGCCGGGCTGCACTCGGATTGGACCCGCTGGCTCGGGTTTGCAGCCTATGGGAGCGAAACCTACCACCGGGCATCCGCGCAGTATTCGATGACCCCGCTTCGGATCCGGTGGTATGGGTTCCATGCCCGGATGGGGCCGGTGGCCCGTCTCGGAATGCTGACGGTCGGATTCGGTGCCTACTATCGGCGCGTCACGGGTGCTTTCGTCGAGGCCGACAGCGCATCTGTGGTTTTCGCGACCCAAAGCGGCCCCTATGCGAGCGTAGCCCTCGCGACCGGTGCCCGTGGGCGCATCAAGCTTGTGGGAGAGGGCGGGAGGTGGCATGCCTATCTCCTGTCATTCCGTTATGGCTTCTGACAGGCCGCAGAAAAGCCCCCTCCAGGGCCTCTCACGCGCAAGCCAGAGACTCGAGAACCGCCTGCGCAAGCGGGTGGCCCAGGCGATCCAGGATTTCTCCCTGATCGAAGCGGGTGACCGGATCCTCGTGGCCCTCTCCGGCGGGAAGGATTCCTATACCCTTTTTGCACTGCTCAGGCAGCTCCAGGCGCGTGCACCCATCCCGTTTGAGCTCTGCGCCGTCCACTTGGACCAGAAACAGCCGGGATTTCCGACGGCCATCCTGGCCGGCTATCTCGCGCATGAAAATGTTCCCCATACCATTATTGAACAGGATACCTACCGGGTCGTTGCGCGCGTAATCCCGGAAGGACGCAACCGCTGTGGACTTTGTTCGCGCCTGAGGCGCGGCGCGCTTTACGAATGGGCCCGTCGACATGGCTATAACAAGATCGCGCTCGGGCACCATCAGGACGATCTCCTCGAAACCTTCTTTCTGAACCTGTTTCACGGAGGACGCCTCGCAACGATGCCCCCCAAGCTCCTGTCGGATGATGGGCGGGTCGTTGTGATCCGTCCATTGGCCTATTGCGAGGAGCGTGAGATCGCCCGCTATGCGCGCGCAAAGGCGTTCCCCGTGATTCCCTGCAAGGTGTGCGGGAGCCAGGACCGGCTGGAGCGGGTGGCCATGAAGCGGATGATCGAAGCCTGGCGTCGCGAGGCCCCGGAACGGATCGCCTCCATCGCTCGGGCACTCGGGCAGGTTTCCCCTTCCCACCTGCTCGACCGGTCGCTTTGGGACTTTGCCGGACTGATCGCACAGGGACCGACAGATCCTGAAGAGCATCTCGAGACCGAAACAGGCACGCCCTCATTCATCCGGGAGGTGGAATCGTCATGAACACCACGATCTACAAGCAGTTCACCCTGGAGAGCGCACATTTTCTGCCCGCAGTGCCCGCCGGACACCCCTGTGCCAGGGTGCATGGACACTCGTTTCGCATCACGCTCCACCTCAAGGGCCCCGTTGACCCCATCACCGGCTGGATCGTCGATTTCGGGAAGGTACGGGAGGTGTTCGAGCCGCTCCGGGCAGAACTCGATCATCACACCCTGAATGATGTGCCGGGGCTCGAGAATCCCACCTCTGAAAACTTGGCCCGTTTCATCTATGACCAGCTCACCCCAGCGCTGCCCGCCCTTTTCCGGGTCGAGGTGGGGGAGACCTGTACGGCAGGGGCCGCGGTCGAGACTTGAGGTCAACCGGTACTGAGGGCGCCCGACGGGTGGTAAGATTCGGTGAAGATCCGGCAATCCCCGTATCGGGCCGGAAGGAGGGTCTATGAACGCGAAACTGAGTGCCCGGGTGGTCGGCGTCGTTCTGGTTTTGGGCATGATGGGGCTCGCGCCGCAGGGGCAGGCCCGGCGGGTGGATTCGGTAACCGTTCCAAACCAGCTCGCCATGGGTTCCGCCCAGCTGGTCCTCAATGGTGCTGGCGTCCGCGACTACGCGATCTTCTTCAGCGTGTATGTCGGTGCGCTTTACCTCGAGCATGCGACCCACAAGGCTGCCGTTGCACTCCATGAACCGGGTCCGAGCCGCGTGGCGATGTATTTTCTCCGCGGTGTGAGCACGAGTGAGCTCCGGTCCGCCTGGCGGGATGGGTTCCGTCACAACAACCCGAAGGCCGTCCGCAAGCGCCTGGGCCCTGAAATCCAGTCCTTCATTAAGCTCTGGCATCCGCTCAAGGACCATGCCCAGGTTTTCCTCGACTATCTCCCCAAACAGGGCACCCGGGTTTCAATCAATGGGCAGCGGGTCGGCACCTTTCCGGGGTGGGCGTTCCACGAAGCGTTGCTCCGGATCTGGCTCGGTCCCCATCCCCCGACCCACTCCCTCAAAAGGCGGATGCTCGGGCACTAACGCCGGGAAGGACCCGGTCCGGGTGCGAGCTCGAGTTGGTCGGGCAGGAACTTCCGGTCCCCGAAGGCGATGAAAAAGGGGTTGTAGAGGGATGGTTTCTGGTTGTATTGCAGCCGTTTGAAATCGAGCGTGGTCACGGACCCACCCGCCGCCTCGAGGATGCATTGCCCGGCCGCCGTATCCCATTCTGAGGTCGGGCCGAGCCGGACATAGACATCCGCCTCCCCGGCGGCGATGCGCGCGAACTTGAGCGAACTGCCGAGCCCGAGACGTTCATGGGGGCCGAGCTGTTCGATGAAGTGCTCGAGACGGGTGTCGCTGTGCGAACGACTGGCGAGAACCCTGGGCATGGCGTGTCCGGCCGGTCGACAGCAGAGCCTTCTCCAGGGATTCGTGTGCCGGGCGGAAAAAGCACCCACACCGAGCAGTCCAAAATAGCTTTCCTCGAGCACGGGAGCATGGATCACCCCGAAGATGGCCTTCCCATGCTCGACGAGCGCGACGTTGACGGTGAACTCGCCATTGCGCTTCACGAACTCGCGGGTTCCATCCAGCGGATCGATGAGCCAGTAACAGGGCCAGTTTCGCCGTTCCTGCCAGGGGATCGCCGTATCCTCCTCGGACAGGACCGGCCAGCGTGGGGAGAGCGTGGAGAGTCCCGCCTTGAGGATGCGGTGAGCCTCGAGATCGGCGAGCGTGAGCGGACTCCGGTCGGCTTTTTTCTCGATGGCAAAATCCATTTGGTAGATCTCAAGGATCCGTTCTCCCGCGAGGCGGGCGAGCGCTAGCACTTCGGGGTAGAGATCGCCCGCCAACTCGATGGTGCGCATGATCCGGGAAGCGTACCACAGGCGCGGGTGCCGATTCCCGGAATCCATCCCGGCAGGAGGTGGACGCGCATCCGTGCCGATGTGCACGGCCCGGCACGAGCGCGGTTTCCGGTATCATGGAAACCTCGTGCCGATCCCAGAGGACGTCCACATGTCTCCCGAAGACTTCTGCGCAATCGGCCCGGATCTAGGAGAAGAGGAACGGCTGGTCCAGCAGGCCGTTGCCCGCTTCGTCGATGAACGGGCCTTGCCGATCATT
>JAJZNM010000180.1 GCA_021852325.1 Pseudomonadota bacterium | reverse complement strand
AAGACCCCGCCCAAGGGGATTTGCTGCGCGCCTGGCTGGAAAAGCAGGTCTTGCCCGAGTTCGAGGGGCGCATTTTCCCAGTGGATACGGCCGTCGCCCGGCGCTGCGCGACCTTGCATGTTCCTGATCCTCACGCCGAACGGGATGCGCTCATTGCCGCGACAGCGTTGGCCCATGGCATGACCATCGTGACCCGCAACGTCGCGGACTTCCACGCAACCGGCGTGCCGCTGCTCAACCCATGGGAGGCTCCCCATGAATCAGACGGAGATTGCTGTGTGCAGCCAGGCGGCGGCCAAGACGAAGAAGGACCAGCGTTGCACGATCACCGTGCCGGCGACGTCGGCCGGATCGTGAAGTAAGCAAAGATGGGAATGGAAAACATTTGGTCGGATGGTTTCATTGAGGCGAACGGTGTCCGCCTTCATTTTCTGCGGACGGGTGGCGACAAGCCGGCCCTGATCGCGCTCCACGGCCTCATGGGCGACGGGGCCTGTTGGACCCCCGTAGCACGGGCGTTAGCGCCGCATTTTGATGTGGTGCTGCTCGATGCGCGTGGTCACGGTTCGTCCAGCTCGCCTCGGCAGGGGTATTTATATGAGGATCATGCCGGCGATGTCGTCGCCGTTATCGACGGCCTTGGCCTTAACAGGCCTTATCTCCTTGGTCATTCAATGGGTGGCATGACAGCAGCGTTCACGGCGGCAAAGCTGGGGGATGCAGTGCGGGGCGTCATTCTCGCCGATCCGACATTCATAAGTCGGGAGTGGCAGCTTGAGATTCACGAAAGTGATATTGCCGAACAACAGCGCGCGTTCGCTGCATCGGACAGAGCGGATTTGCTTGCGGACGCGCAACGCCGCCATCCCCGTCGATCGCTAGAACTCATAGAGCTGGTCACGGACGCGAGATTGAAGATGGACATGGCGGCGATCGAGGTGCTTACTCCGCCAAACCCTGATTTCCGGGAGGTGGTCGCGACAATTAGCGCGCCGATTCTGCTCATCTTGGGCAGCGTGGGCGTAGTGTCGGAAGATACCGCCCGCGAGTTGAAAAGCATCAACCCTAACCTGCGGTATCACATGGTCCCGGATGTGGGCCACGGCTTGCCCTATGATCGACCAGACATATTGAGCGAAAAGATTCAATCCTTCTCACGGAACGGGAACACTTTGGAGTGAACCCCTGAACCTGGACAGGTAGCGGAGAACATTCAGGCGACCTCTGCGAGCAAGGCGGAAGCGGAACCTGGGCACGCGGGATCGAGTCCGAGATGGACCGGGTGGTTTTGTCGCGCGCAGCGAGGCTAGGGAGCGAGTCGAGTTGTTTCGTAGATCCTTCGTGCGCGTGGTTGCCTTGGCTTCCTGTCTGGTTCTTGCGGGATGCGCAGCACCATCGGATCGATTGTATACGGCGTGATCGCGAATCAACGATGACCCCTCAATAAACGCACGCGCCCTTTCAGTGTGTCCGAGTTTCCACATATTGTGGGTATCGATTTGATGCTGACCGTCTTCTGCGCCCCTTTGGCAGATGGGCGGTTTCATCAAGACTTCCAAGGCAAAAAAGGTATCAGATGACTTGCCAGGCTATAGTGATTGACGATGCGGATCGGGTCCAGTCTCTTGAAATAGTATATACTAAAAAGTATATACTTATGAGGGACAGCCGTGACTACGGCGAAAATCTTCAAGTCGGGTAATAGTCAGGCGGTACGTCTGCCCAAGCAGTTCCGCTTCCAGGCGAGCCAGGTGGAGATTTTCCGCCGCGGTGAGGAGGTGGTGCTGCGGGAGCGGCGGGTCAGTGCGGGACAGAGGTTGCGTGAGCTCTTCAAAAGCTTGCCGCCCATGCCGGAGGATTGCTTCCCGGCAGAGCGTGAAGATCTGCCTCCCGAGGACCGCGGAACCTTCTGATGGCACGGCGTTATCTGCTCGATACGAACATATGTATCTATTGGCTGAAGATGCGCCATCCCGAGATCGTGGAACGGCTCGACAGCGTGGCGGAGGGCACCTTGGGCATGTCGGTGATCACCTGGGGTGAGTTGCAGTTCGGTGCTGCCAAGAGTCGCCATCCAGTGGTTGCACAACGCAATCTCAACGCGCTGGCCGAAGCGGTGCCGCCGCTTGCCCTGTCTTTAGGAGTCGCTCAGCGCTATGGAGAGCTCCGCGCCACCTTGGAACGTAAAGGTACGCCGATCGGTGCCAATGATCTTTGGATCGCCGCGCACGCCCTGGCAGAAGACTGTACGCTGGTCACGAATAACCTTCGGGAATTCAAACGGGTTCCGAAACTCCAGGTCGAGAACTGGGCCGGGTCGTGAGTGGATCTGGTTTGACTCCAGGATCTCGACGTTCTTCACTCCAGGCCGTGCCCAGGTCGGGGATCCGGTATTTCTACTGGAGCCATCCGCTCAAGGCGTCGGCGAATACTGTGGATCATGTATGCATTGATCGTGTCTCGAGACCTGGCAGAAAAGCCTGCCAGGGAGCCCTCTCTGGGCAGGACCAGAAGCACGTGCAGTTGATTCGAGAGGCAATCCGGGAGACTAACACCTGATCGGGAGGATTCCATGATGAGTCATGTCACATCGTTTCCACCAGAAGTGATCCGTGACCTCAAGACTTACGTCTATCGGCTGATTGATCCGCGCAATGGCGAAACTTTCTATATCGGGAAGGGGAAGGGGAACCGGGTATTCGCGCATGCGAGCGGGCTGAAACTGGATCAGGACCGAGATGAGGTCTCTGACAAGATCAAACGCATCCTCGACATCCAGGTCAGTGGCTTCGAAGTGGCGCACGTGATTCACCGGCATGGGATGGATGATGCTACAGCCATAGAAGTGGAAGCGGCACTGATTGACGCCTATCCTGGACTCACCAACCTGGTTTCGGGACATGGCAGTGGTGATTACGGACCCATGCATGTGAACCAGATTGTCGAGCACTATCAGGCAGAGGTAGCTGTTTTGTGCCACAAGGCGTTGCTGCTCAGTGTCAACCAGACTGCGCTGGAAACGTCGTTATATGAAGCCGCTCGTTTTGCCTGGAAAATCGATGTGGCCAAGGCGGAACGGGCCGAAGTCGTCCTGGCCGTATGCCAGGGAATGATCCGAGGCGCATTCATTGCTGACCGATGGTTGGCTGCAACAGCCGCCAACTTCCCTGGACATCCGGATAGCCCCGGCCGTTTCGGTTTTGTAGGAGATGAGGCCCCTCAAGAGATCAGAGTCCTCTATGTCGGAAAACGCGTGCCCGATGTGTTCCGCAAGCGCGGAGCCGCAAACCCGGTCCGGTACACCTGGTGAAAGTGCACGCTGCTCATCGTTTGATGCGCTTTCGACAACCCGAGCTGGCTGGATGTCGGGAACGAGACGCTCCATCGTGGTCGAGTACGTGGGGCGATTGTCCTGTGAAGCGAGAAGGGTACTCGCCGTTCAGGTGGACACCGGGGATCCAAAGGCAGAAACTCCGGTCCTGCGCGCCCGGGTGACGCTGACCCGCCCGGCCCTCTGTCCGGACCCGTGACCGTCGGAGGCGGGTACGGCGAATCTGACCCGCTCCGCGGTGGACCCGATGGCAAGGGTAGTCGATGCGGTTGCCGGTGATTGGCTCGCTCGTCAGCCCCCGTGCAATCCAGCCAATGCCGGCACCAGAAGCAGGAAATATCCGTCCACCATCGCGTGCATCAGCATGCAGATTGGCAGGTTGCGGCGGAGCACATAGAGCAGTATCAACGAGCCGCCGATCAGGGCTGGAATGACCAATGCCCAGGTAAAGCCGTAATACCATGCATGCGGCAGCGTAAATAGAATCAAGGACGTCCACGCGCCAATGCCGATCGATCCCGTCCACGCCCGGATCTGCTCAATGAGGTATCCACGGAAGATCACTTCCTCGCAGATGGCAACGGTCAGTACCAAGCCCAGCCTCAAGACAAAGGGAACGTTCGCGACGTGCTGGTTCGGTAAGGCGAGCAATGCGCGATGGATGGGGGGAATCGCGCTCAAACCGACCACGAGCATGCCGGTCACGACAAACCATGCGAGGAGGACGAGGAAATCGCGCCACCGAGGCACCCGCAACCCGAAAAAGCCTGCGTCACGGTGCTGGAATCCAAAGCCCAGAATGGCCAGCACGAGAACCACAATCCAGTCCAGGCCGATGACCTTGAGGTCATCGGGTGTGTTCCCCAGGGAGAAGTGCCGTTGAATCAATGCGCCGAGGGCATAAGCCAGGATCAAGACCATCCCCAGCACTGCCGACAGACGCGCCGAAGTCCTGCCCGCCAGTCGCCGATCCGGTGCCGCGGAATCATTCATGATACCCCCGATGGACCCAGGTCCCATGCTCTCGCCGTTGCCGTTGATTGTAGCAGCATGGAAAATCAGAGACGTGATGGTCGGTATGCAGGCTCTGCCCTGGAGGTTCCTTGTTGATGGATGGCCCATGGTCGTCGAACATCCGGTATCGGCTGGATCAAGCCGGTTGGATGTGCCTGATGGGCCCGGAGCGGCTATCATCCATTCAGGGCTGTGCCGCCGGGTTTAGATCGGTGGCCGGAAACCCAGGAGAGGTCATGATGGTGAAAAAACCGGAAGTGGCTTTCGGCCGATGCATCTACGGGTTGGGAGTCATGGCGCTCGGCATGGTCTGCCTGGCCTGGGGGCGTTTCGACCCGGGTCAGCCAGTGCCCCTGGATTTTCCCGGCCGATCCGTTCTGGCCTATGTGGCCGCGGCCTTCCTGTGCGCCGCGGGTGCAGCTGTCCTCTGGCGTCGAACCATGGCCTTGGGTGCCGCCGCGCTGGCCGCCTACTACGCGCTCATCGTGGTCGTCCTGATGGATGGCCGCGCGGTACTGGTCCACGATGCCGTATTCGTCGTGGATCGTAACATCGCCGAACAGCTTGTGGTCATGGCGGGCAAGCTCCTTGCTGATATCGCGAGCAACATCTCCGAGCAGCTCGCCATCGCGGCGGGTGGATTGATCATCTACGCGTCGAGCGCTCGGATCGATGCGGCACTCGCCACACGTCTGGCCAGGCTGGGCCAGGTCGTATTCGCGGTTTGTGCGCTGTTCTTTGGGGCGGCGCACTTCATCTATATGAACCTGACGGCCCCACTGGTGCCCCGATGGCTGCCACCGACACAAGTGTTCTGGGCTTACGCGACCGGGATCGGGCATATCGCGGCAGGCGTGGCGATCCTGACGGGAGTGCAGGCCCGCTTGGCGGCGATCCTGCTGACGGCCATGTACGCGTCTTTTGGCCTTTTGGTCTGGGCACCGCTCCTGCTGGCCAATCCCACGAGCCATCCGATCTGGTCCGAGAACGCCCTCAATCTCGCTCTGGTCGGTGTCGCCTGGGTCGTGGCGGATTCACTCACGCGGCCTCGGCACGTGGCATGACATCCGGCTGCGGGTACTCCTCAAGGCGCAGGCTGGAAAGGTCGCACGAGGCGCCCACTGGCCCTAAAGCGTCTGCCGGTGTCCTTCGGGTTTCCAGGCCGGGGAGATCACGTTCGGCATGTCGCTCCGGTCGAGGAGGGAGGCTGGAGCGAGGGTGAACTCGCCATAGCGCGCGTTGATCCGGTCCATGACGGCATTGAGCTGCTTTCTTTTCCGGTCGGTGTCCACGAACAGGTCTCCCTGGGCGCTGGCCGGACTGGGGTCGAGGGCGGTCACCTGGACCTGGTGGGCCCCCCAGCCGCTCCAGTGCTCCTCGAGGTAGCTCTGGCAGAGAGCATAGATTTCCCGGCTGTCGTCGGTCGGCCGGAGGGTGCGATAAGGGCGGGTGACGAGCCCCGCGTCGCTCCGGAGCCCGATGGCAAAGGTCTGGGATTCGAGACCATGCTGGCGCAGGCGGGCGCCGAGTTTCTCGGACATGTGAAGCAGATAGATGCCGAGCACCTCCCGGTCCCGGGTATTCGGGGGCATGATCTTGCCGTGTCCGAGGCTTTGGGGAGGGGGGATCCCGGTGCGGACCGGATCCGGATCGAGTCCCTGGGCCATGTACCAGATGCGCCGGCCGGGATTGCCGAAGCGCCGGCCGAGTTCGCCGATCGGGAGATGTTGCATGTCCCCGCAGGTCTGGATACCGCGGGCGGCCAGGTAGCCTCCGATCCCGTCCTTGATCCCGCAGAGTGCGGTCAAAGGAACGTCATGCAGCTGCTCCCGTGCCTCCCAGGGAGGGATCACGGTGAACCCTTCGGGCTTGACCCGCTTGGCGGCATACTTGGCGGTCGTCTTGTCGCCTGAGAGTCCGATGCTGCAGGGGAGTCCTGAGGCCCGGAACACCGCCTCCCGGGCCCTCCGGGCCATCTCGATCGGGTGTCCGAAAGCCTTCTGGCAGCGGGTCAGATCCAGAAAAGCCTCATCCACGCTGAAGACCTCGAGATCCGGGGTGATCCCGAGGAGGGTTTGCATGATCGTGGTGGAGACTGCGGCATAACGTTCTGGCCGGGCCGGGCGCTGGATGAGCCCGGGACAGCATCTCCGGCCTTGGGCCAGTCGCATCCCGGTCCGGACCCCGTAGCGCCGGGCTTCGTAGGAACTTGTGATGATGCAGGTTCCGGTGCGCCCGTTGGTGACGGCCACGGGCTTCCCCCGGAGCTCCGGGAAATCCTGCTGCTCGATGGCCGCAAAGAAGGCGTTCAGGTCGACTAGGGCAATCGCACGCGGCCAGGGA
>JAJZNM010000167.1 GCA_021852325.1 Pseudomonadota bacterium | reverse complement strand
ACCACGCTCTCCGGAGCCCGGGGCAGCGGAGCCGATCAGGGCACTCGTTCCGTTGGCCGAGAGGACGATGCAGAGCCCGAAATCATCGCCGCTGGCACCCCCCGGGTCGGATATCGCCTGGACTTCCTTCCATGAGTTATTGGCATACTGGTAAAAATAAACCTTCCCGGCCGAGGCGTTGGATCCGACCGGGGCAAAGGGGGCACCCACGACGGCCACCGATCCATTGTCGGAAAGGGCAACATTGCCATCGCAGGCACCACCATAGCCGTATTCGTTTCCAGCCCCTGGTGCGGGCTCGGTCATGATGGTTGTCTTTGAATAGAGTCCAGATGCCGCATGTGCCGCGAGCGGGACCATGAACAGCATGGACAGCATGGGCACCATTAGCAAGACAAATCTTGCAGTTCGCTTCGAGTCACGCATGACGTTTCTCCCGATTTTTGGATTCTAACTGCATAAATCATTGATATCACGGGACATCGCTAGATTGGCGTTCGAAATCCCAAATATCTCTATTGCCGATTATTGGATCACCAGGAGGCGCTGTCAAGCACCACTCGGATACCCGCACCGATCCGTTCCCGATGGGCAGCCTGGAGGCTCCAGCCCGTTGGTCATCTCGTTCGTCGGTCGTGGCCAGGGACTTCGCAGGCCGGCAAAACAGACGCGCATGCCCGCCCTTCGTTCGAGTTCCGGATGGCGGACGCGCTTCCTCCGGCTCGTCGCTCGATCTCCCCACAGATCAGGCCGGGAAGGTTCAGCCACTCAGGTCAGGGGATTCCATCGATCCCCTCGTTCCGCGCGCGAAACTCCACCGCCTTTTGCCGGAGCCCCGCCGCACGCACCTCGGATTCGGATTTTCCCTGGTTCTCGGCAAGCGTGCGGAGATCATCCGTAATTTTCATGGAGCAGAAGTGGGGCCCGCACATGGAGCAGAAATGCGCGGCTTTGTGGGCCGTCTTGGGCAGTGTCTCGTCGTGAAAGGCGCGTGCTCGCGCGGGGTCGAGTGACAGGTTGAACTGGTCCTCCCAGCGGAACTCGTAGCGGGCGCGGCTCAATGCGTTGTCCCGTAGTTGTGCACCTGGGTGCCCTTTGGCGAGATCGGCCGCGTGGGCCGCGATCCGGTAGGCCATGATGCCCTCCCGGACATCGGCCTTGTTGGGAAGGCCGAGATGTTCCTTGGGCGTCACGTAGCAGAGCATCGCGGTACCGAGGCTTCCGATCACGGCCGCGCCGATCGCCGAGGTGATGTGGTCATAGGCCGGGGCGATGTCGGTCGTGAGCGGGCCGAGCGTATAGAAGGGAGCCTCCGCGCAGAGTTCAATTTCCCGCTCGACGTTTTCCGGGATCCGCTGGAGCGGGATATGCCCCGGTCCTTCGATCATGACCTGGACGTCATGGGACCAGGCACGCCGCGTGAGCTCCCCGAGCGTCCGGAGTTCGGCAAACTGTGCTTCGTCGTTCGCATCCGCGATCGATCCCGGCCGGAGCCCGTCACCGAGGGAGATCGAGACGTCGTAGGCGGCGAGTATCTCGCACAGCTCGTCGAAGTGCGTATAGAGGAAGTTCTCCTCATGATGGGCGAGGCACCAGTAGGCGAGTATCGAGCCACCCCGGGAGACGATGCCGGTGACGCGGTCCGCCGTGAGCGGGATGTGGGCGAGACGCACGCCCGCATGGATCGTGAAATAGTCGACCCCCTGTTCCGCCTGCTCGATCAGGGTGTCGCGGAAGACCGGCCAGTCGAGCGTCTCGGCGCGCCCGTCCACCTTCTCGAGCGCCTGGTAGATCGGCACGGTGCCGATCGGGACCGGCGCGTTGCGGAGGATCCACTCGCGCGTCTCATGGATATCGGATCCCGTGGAAAGATCCATGACGGTGTCGCTGCCCCAGAGGACCGCCGAAGCCAGTTTCTCGACTTCCTCCCCGATTGAGGACGTGACGGCGGAGTTGCCGATGTTGGTGTTGATCTTGACCCGGAAAGCCCGACCAATGATCATGGGTTCCACTTCCGGATGATTGATGTTGACCGGCAGGATGGCGCGACCGGCTGCGATTTCCCGGCGGACAAACTCCGGGGTGACTACACCGGAGCCGAGCGCCGGATGGGCACCTGGATGGTATCTCAAAAGCTTCCCGTAACGCGGATCCTCGCGGAGTGCCGCCAGGCGCACATTCTCGCGGATCGCGACGAACTCCATCTCGGGAGTGGTCTCGCCCCGGCGGGCATAGTGAAGCTGCGTCACCCGCCGTCCGGGCCGGGCCTGGCGCACCCCCCGTTCGCGGAAAGGATGGCCCTCTGGCAGTTGCGCCCGCGAGAGTGGATCCCGGACGGTCTCGGTATCGCCCCGCTCCTCGATCCAGGTGCTGCGGACCGGGGCGAGCCCGCGCGTGAGGTCGATCGCGATCGCGGGATCGCCAAATGGACCCGACGTGTCGTAAAGGGGGATCGGCGGGTTCGGGATGAGCCCGCCTCCACGGGGCGTCGGGCTCTGGATGACTTCCCGGTAGGGCACCCGGAGGTCCGGACGCGAGCCTGTTTCGTAGCGGCGGGTGGAGGCCGGCGCTGGCCGCTCGAGGCTCAGGGCGAGTCCGCTCAGTTTCTCTTCGATGCGTGCTTTGGGTTTCGACATGGTCACCGCTCCCGTTCAAGGCCCGTTCCAGGCAGGACGACCCAAGGGATCCATGACCCCGAAGCCATCCCTCCGCCGGTGCTAACCGGATCAGGTTCCAAGGGTTTCTCTCAGCCCCAAAGGGCACCCCCGGCTCGGGAACCACACGGGGTTCCGGGTCCAGTATAGTCCAAACGTGGAACGAGTCGCCTTGCCGGCTTGCGCTTCGTCTCACCCCCGTAAGGACTCACCACGGTTGTCCTCATCATGGCCACAAATCGGGATTCCGGTTGGCTTCATGAATGAGATTCAGCAAAAGTTCGCGACCAAACGCCTCCGGTTGTGGCCCGGAATACTGCCGATTTCGCGCCAAGTGGCGTGCCGCTCTTCAACCCCTGGGACGCAGGCCAATGACTGGACGGCACGCCCTTGGGGATAGACCCGGAAGTGTGCGATAACCGGTTCATGCTCTGAAACAGAGCCTGAAAATCCCCTTTGCCCGAGCCATCCGGGATCATGCGAAGCGGCGTTACTCGAGCAGTTCGTCGAAGCGGCGGTAGTCGACACGCCAGCGCCCGTCCGGCAGCCGTTCGGTGACATTGGCGAAATAGCGGTTCCAGCGGAGATCCGATAACCGGTAGACGTGTCGGGCATGGACCGTCTGGGAGTACGAGAGGTCGAGCCCCGTGAAACTCACCACGATGACGGTGTCGGGATCCCACGAAACCGGTGCCGTGCCGGTCGCGGGATCCAGGCCTTGGAGCGGGCTCTCGGGGGTCACTTCATGCATCACGAGCCAGGTCATCTGGAAGAGCGGGGTGCGTGAGCGTGCAAGCGGCAGGTCGTAGATGCGCCGGAGTTCCTGCCCCTCGGGTGAGCGCTCCATCCGCACGAGGTAGGCAGCGATTTCACCCCCGACGATGAGATTGTGGCGGCTGTTGGCCAGGCGGAACATCAGGGTCGGCTTGCCATAGAACCGGGAAATGAGGGCCTCGCGGCTGAAACGGATCCGGGTCGAGGGCCTGGAAACCCGTGCGAAGAGGATTCCCGTGACCAGCGCGAGACCCATGAACCCGATCAGGGGCTCAATCGACGAGACGATCTTCGCATAGGGATCCACGGGATACCAGTGCCCATAGCCGATGGTCGCGAGCGTCTGAACACTGAAAAAGGAGTCATCCCAGAAGGATCCCCCGGAAAGATGGGCCACGCCACCCGGGTCGAGCCAGAACAGGGCTCCGAACACGAGATTGACACAAACGTAGACCGCGGCCACAAAGCCGAAAAAAGCCGGCCAGCGCACCGTGAGGAGCCAGTGGTAAAGATCCCGGAAGCGGCTCTGGCCCTGGCCCACGCTCACAATGGTCTCGGATCGCTCTATGCGCCGGTCACCCGAACGCAGGGTGCCCTCCTTCCACCCGGCTGACCGGTTACCCATGAACGCACCGGATCCCCAAGGATCCCCCCACACGGGTGATCAGCATGCGGGGCGCCTCCTCTGCCTGTGTTAAATTGATGGTGTTTTATTCTGCGCTACTCGGATTCCCCGTGCTGGATTTCCATTTCGAAGCGTCCCGCGAACAGATGATTGCGCAGCAAATCCGGGCGGCCGGGGTGCTCCGCGAGAAGACCCTCGCCCTGTTCCGTGAGGTGCCACGGGAGGCCTTCGTGCCGGAGCGCTACCGGACGCTGGCCTTTGCCGATTGCGAGATCCCGATCGGGCACGGGGAATCGATGATGTCCCCAACCGTTGAGGGTCAGTGCCTGGACGCCCTAGATCTCCAGCCGGGAGACCGGATCCTCGAAATCGGCACCGGAAGCGGGTTTCTCACCGCCTGTCTTGCACGGCTCGGCCGGAGGGTCACCACCGTCGACCTCAACGCCGATTTCATCGACCAGGTCCGGCTGAGACACCAGTCGATCGGCGGGCTCGCCCCGATCGACTACCGTGTGGAAGACGGCCACCACCTACCGGAGTCGCTCTCCGGGGAAACGTTCGATGTGATCGTCCTCACCGGCTCGCTCTACCTCCCGGATCTCTCATTCAAACGGGCGCTCGCTCCGGGCGGGCGGCTCTGGATGGTCTTGGGGACGGGGCCGATCCAGGAGGCGCACCGGATCGAACGAGTTGGGGCTGCTGCCTATGACGACCGCATCCTCTTCGAGACCCGGCTCAAACCGCTCACGCATCAACCGGAGCCCCAAAAGTTCCGCTTTGCCTGAGGAGGGTCTCTGGCATCCCCGTGCGAAAGCGCTAAAATGGGGCCTCATGCTTGGAGTGCAGGGCCCGAAACCGTAACCGGTCGATACTGTTGCACGAACGAAAGACCATCGCCATTTCCAGCAAGACAGCAGAGGCCCCACACCCCATGCGCCCGAAACACCTGATCCTGACCCTGATCCTGGCATCGGCCACATTCGTCGCCCCGAAAAGCCAGGCGTTTGACCTCTGGACGGTCTACCAGCTCGCCCTCCACAACGACCCCCAGTACCGGCAGGCTTTGGCCACCGCGCGTGCGAGCGAGGAGGCGAGACCCCAGGCGCTGGCCGCGCTCCTGCCCCAGGTGAGCCTGACCGGGTCGATCAACCAGGCCAATAACGACTCCTCCAGTGTGCAGACCTTCACCACGATCGGCAACAAGTTCCAGACCTTCACCGGAACCAGTGCCTCGAATACCCGCACCCGTGGCTACACCGCCCAGCTCACGGAAACCCTGTTCAACTGGGGCAGCTGGCTCAGTCTTCACCAGTCGGATGAGACCGGCGCAGAGGCACTCGCCACCCTCAACTCGACGATCCAGGGCATTCTCCTCACCGTGAGCCAGGATTATTTCAACGTGCTCTATGCCGAGGATGTGCTGGCTGCCCAGCGGGCCGCCAAGGCGGCATTCGCCCGCCAGCTCGCACTCGCCCAGGAACAGTACAAGGTCGGGCTTTCGGCCATCACCGCCGCGGAACAGGCCCGAGCTTCCTACGATTCCGCAGCGGCCGGCGTCATTGCCGACGAACTCGCGCTGACCCAGGCGAAACAGACCCTCGAGGCCCTGATCGGCGTACCGGTCGTCCGGCTGCGCCCGCTCACGCCAGACCTTCCGCTCGCGCATCCCAACCCCGACAATCTCGACACCTGGCTCCACCAGGCGCTCTCCCAGAACCCGGCGCTCATCGCAGCCCGGCTCGCCGCACGCATCAGTCGGGAAAACATCGGCATCCAGCGGGCGGCCGGCTATCCCTCGCTCAATCTCGTCTTGAGCCACGGCTACAACGATGTGAGTGGTACCGCATCCCAGTCCTCTCCGAACTCGTCACTCGCCGTGCCAGCCATCTCGGCCGGAAATACGAATCTCATCGGGCTGGATCTCAGCTGGCCGATCTACTCGGGCGGGCTCATCGCCTCCCGTGCCCGCCAGGCCCGCTACCAGTATCAGGCGACAGCGGCGACGGCCGTCCTGACCGAGCGGACCGTCACGTCGGATACCCGGACGGACTTCCTCTCCGTCCTTTCGGAAATCGCCCAGGTGCGTGCCTTCAAGGAAAGCGTGCGCTCAAACCGGACCGCGCTCAAGGCCACGGAAGCCGGCTACAAGGTCGGGACACAGACCATGGTCGATGTGCTGACCGCCCGCCAGAACCTGCTCACGGCTGAGGAGAGCTACGCGCAAAGCCGCTACAACTATCTGATCGCGATTCTCACGCTCGACGATGATGCGGGCACCCTCACCCCGGATGTGATCCATTCCATCAACCAGTACCTCTTGCATTGAGTGGGGATCCTCTCCCCACACGGGGACGGATCCGACGGAAAGCGGCAGGACCCTCGCCAGCAGGCTGGCATGGACCCCGGAAATGAGGGTGCACACGGGTCCGACCGCATGCACAACTCCCTGATTTTGGCCGCGGGAAGGTTCAAGTCCGGCATTCATTGACAAAAATCAAGTCGATGTAACTCCGACAGGTATACAGTGCGATGTTCCCCACTGTAATCAATCCCCATGCTGTTTTTAACGGGTTCCATCTCCGGTCATGATTGCCGAAGTCCCTTGCCGTACCGGCCGGCTTTTGCCGGGCGGAGGGT
>JAJZNM010000103.1 GCA_021852325.1 Pseudomonadota bacterium | reverse complement strand
AAAGAACTCTCCCGGATAGACGGTGAGGTCAATGCCCTTGAGCGCGGTTGTCCCATGGCGGTAGATTTTGCGCAGGTCGCGAATTTCGAGGGCAGGTACATCGGTTGGCATGGGAGCCTGGGTCATGGTTTTGAGGGTGGAGAGTGGGTTACTTGAGCATTGCCTCTCGGGGACAAGCCCCATGGGAGAATCGGGGTGCTCGGCTCCGTTCGGATGTTGTGTCCAGATCCCGTCCGGGCCCTTCCCGGAACTTGGAGTGGACAGTGATGCCACAACTGGCTCTGCCCTGGGCGAGGGCATGAGGTTTTGTGGAAACGATTGTACCCTCAGGAGCATCTTCCGTGCGCAACCCGGTTCCGGAAGGAGGCAGGGCGGACGACCCGGTCTCGCGCCGGTCACCTTGCAACCGGTTTCTCTCCTGTGCTAAGATTGGTTCCGGCTGAGGAGCCGGTTGAAAGACACCACCCAGGGTCCACCTGGAAACCCCGACCGATGAGTAGGTGACCAGGAGCGTCGAGACCGGTTGCAGTGGTGAACTCGAATCCACCCAGACTAGACGCAAAAATCAATAGCGCGATTGCGTATATTTGAACCGATCTCCTCCGAGCGACGTGACCTTATCTTGAGAGCAGTCCCCCACCCCTGAATCCCCCTTACCTATATCTGTTGACCCCTGGAGAGAGCCCATGACCGAGGCGATCGTTCACACCAGTGACACGGCCTTTGATGCCGACGTACTCAAGTCCGAAATACCGGTACTCGTGGATTTCTGGGCCGAATGGTGCGGCCCCTGCCGCATGGTCGCGCCGATCCTCGAAGAGATCGCCGGGCAATATGCGGATCGGCTGAAGGTTCTCAAGCTCAACGTCGACGAGAATCCGAAGACGCCAGCCCATTACGGTGTGCGCGGGATCCCGACCCTGATCCTCTTCCGACAAGGCAATGTCCAGGC
Organism: Pseudomonadota bacterium; assembly: GCA_021852325.1. Classification (GTDB taxonomy): domain Bacteria; phylum Pseudomonadota; class Gammaproteobacteria; order JAKAQQ01; family JAKAQQ01; genus JAJZNM01. The sequence goes on along the minus strand of JAJZNM010000103.1, from coordinate 5,759 downwards.
CCAGAAGGTGGGCGCCTTGAGCCGGTCACAGCTTGCCAACTTCCTGGATGTGAACCTATGAGATACCCAAGACGCCGCGGCGGACCCCGCATGATGTCGAACGATCCCATGGAAGGCATACCCATGGGACCTGATGAGGAGTACGTCGAGGATACGACGACGGCAGCCGATGACCATCGTCCGACCATCGATCTCAATGACCTCAAGCGGATGCCACCCACCGCACTGATCCAGCTGGCCGAATCGCTCGCCATCGAAGGCGCAGCGCGTGCCCGCAAACAGGAGGTGATCTTTGCCGTCTTGAAAGCCAAGGCGCGCAGTGGTGAAGGGATCGTGGGTGAGGGGGTGCTCGAAATCATGCAGGATGGCTATGGATTCCTGCGTTCGGCGGACAGCTCCTATCTTGCGGGTCCGGACGATGTCTATGTCTCGCCGAGCCAGGTGCGCCGGTTCAACCTCAGAACCGGCGATACGGTATCCGGGCGCGTCCGTCCACCCAAGGAGGGCGAGCGATACTTCGCGCTGCTCAAGGTGGATCGCATCAACTATGATCATCCTTCGAATGCGCAGAACAAGATTCTGTTCGAGAACCTGACCCCTCTCTTCCCCAAGACCCGGTTCAAGATGGAACGGGGCACGGGCAGCACCGAAGACATTACGGCACGCATCATTGACATGGTGGCGCCGATCGGCAAAGGACAGCGCAGCCTGATCGTCTCCCCGCCCAAGGCGGGCAAGACCATGATGCTTCAGAACATCGCGCAGTCCATCACCGCCAACCATCCGGAAGTCTATCTCATCGTTCTGCTGATCGACGAACGTCCGGAAGAAGTCACGGAAATGAGCCGCTCGGTCCGGGGCGAGGTGGTTTCGAGTACCTTCGACGAACCCGCAACCCGCCATGTGCAAGTGGCTGACATGGTCATCGAAAAGGCCAAGCGCCTGGTGGAACATAAACGCGATGTGGTGATCCTGTTGGATTCCATCACGCGCCTGGCACGGGCCTACAACACAGTGGCTCCGGCCTCGGGCAAGGTGCTGACCGGTGGCGTCGACGCCAGTGCCTTGCAGCGCCCCAAGCGGATCTTCGGATCAGCCCGCAATATCGAGGAAGGCGGAAGCCTCACAATCGTGGCGACCGCCCTGATCGATACCGGTTCCCGGATGGACGATGTGATCTACGAAGAGTTCAAGGGCACGGGCAACTCGGAAATCCATCTGGACCGGCGCATCTACGAAAAGCGGATTTTCCCGGCCATCAACATCAACCGTTCTGGAACCCGCAAGGAAGAACTCCTGGTGCCCCCGGATGAACTCCAGAAGCTCTGGATCCTCCGCCAGCTATTGCATCCCATGGACGAGCTCGCCGCGATCGAGTTCCTGCTTTCCAAGCTCAAGGAGACCAAGACCAACAGCGAGTTCTTCGATTCGATGCGGCGCTAGCGATCCGGATCGAGAACCTTCCGGACCAGGACCGAGCCGTGCGGGAGATACCCCAGCCCGCGGTAGAATTCCAGGGCATCGGTCCGGCTATCGAGATAGATGGAATCCAGGCCAATGAGACGGGCATGAGACTCGGCCCAGTCGAGGAGTGCCGTTCCGACCCCCTGACGCCGGTAGCGGGGATGGACCACGAGATCATCGATATGGAGGAAGCGGCCGCGGGAGAGGGTGGCGACCGGGCGCACGCCCATCACGCCTGTGACCTCTGCTCCGATCGAAGCCGCGATCAGCTGGTACTGGAAGCATTCGGCCTGATGCCGCCAGCGTGCCTCGAAGGTGTGTGGATCCAGTCCGGTGCGCAGTTCCCGGATGACGCGGTAGAGCCCTGGGTCGCGCGCGCCCGGTTCGCACGCCTCGATGCGCAGGTCAGGGGCTGCTGACAAGACCGATATCCTCCCGGTATTGCATGCCGGTGAATGCGATTTGCCGGATCCGGGCGTAGGCCCGTTGCCGGGCCGCCTCGAGATTCGCCCCCGTCGCCGTCACACTCAAGACGCGGCCGCCGTCCGTGATCGGTTTTGCCGGGCCGGGCCGGGTGGCCGCGTGGAAGATCTTAACCCCCATCTCATGGGGTGCGTCCAGCCCTGAAATGGGCGCACCCGTCTCGCAGGGACCCGGGTATCCGGGCGAGGCCAGCACGACGGTCAGGGCCGGCTCCGGCTTCCAGCGTGGCTTGCAACTGTCGAGTTGGCCTCGCGCGGCGGCGTCGAGCATTTCGTAAGGATCGCTTTCCAGCCGGAACAAGAGGGCCTGGGTCTCGGGATCGCCCAGCCGGCAGTTGAACTCGAGGAGATGGGGAACGCCGGATGCATCCACCATGATGCCGGCATAGAGGAATCCCCGGTAAGGGGTTCGCGCCTCCGCCAGGGCATTGAGGGTGGGTTCGATGATCGTTTGCCGGATGCGGGTCTCGAGCGCGGGAGTCATTCCAGGGGAAGGGGAAAAGGCGCCCATCCCGCCCGTATTGGGCCCCAGGTTGCCCGAGCGCAGCCGTTTGTGATCCTGCGCAGAAGGCCAGGCCAGGTAACGGGTCCCGTTTGCCAGCACGATGTAGCTCGTCTCCCACCCCCTGAGGCACGATTCAACGAGGATCCCCTCACGGGCTGCGGAGAGCGTGAACAATGTGCGCGCGGCCGCTTCCGCTTCCGCCCGCGTCTCGGCGACCACCACCCCCTTGCCGGCACACAGTCCCGAGGCCTTGATCACCATCGGCCCCTGCCGGCTGGCGATGTCTTCGAGCGCTTCCTCGAGACGGGCATGGATGCGCGCCGGAGCCGTCGGGATGGCATGGGTTTCGCAGAACCGTTTGCAGTAGATCTTCGACCCCTCGAGCACGGCCAGGTGGGAGGGCGGGCCGATCGAAGCCACACCCGCCTCATCGAGTCGGTCGACCAATCCGGCGACGAGTGGCCCTTCGGGTCCGACCACGACGAGATCCAGATGCTCCGCCTCGGCATGTTTTGCGATGGCATCCACCTGGTCGGTGGCGAGCGCCAGGTTCCGGACCTGGGGTTCGGTGAGCGTGCCGGCATTGCCAGGGGCAACCGTGACTTGCTCCACATGGGGAGAGCGCGCCAGCGCCCAGGCGAGTGCGTGTTCACGCGCGCCCTGCCCCACAACCATCACTCTTGCTCCACGTTTCATCGGATCGTCATGCGCATCGTTCGTGCCCTTCGAGGGGGTCCTTCAGTGGCGAAAATGGCGCGTCCCCGTCAGGATCAGGGCCATCCCATATCGATCGGCCATATCAATCACTTTTGAGTCCCGGAGGGCACCTCCGGGCTGGATAATGGCGGTGACGCCGCAGGCCGCGGCCTGCTCGACCACATCGGGGAATGGCAGGAACCCGTCGGAGGCGAGTACCATGGGCCCCTGGTCGAGTCCGGCCCGCCGCGCCTTGTCCCGTGCGAGCGTGAGGCTGTCGATCCGGTTGGGCTGGCCACCCCCGAGTCCTCGCGTCTGGTGCTTTTGGGCCAGCACGATCGCATTGGACGGGACAAAGCGTGCGACGATCCATGCGAACAGGAGGTCGGCCTGTTCCTCGTCGGTGGGTGGGCGTTGGGCCACCGACCGGAAACCGGCTGCTTCTCCGTGATTTTGGTCCCGTTCCTGGATGAGGCAGCCATCGGCAAGGGCCCGGATCTGCCAGGAAGGGTGTTCACACGATCCCGGTTGGAATCGAAGGACCCGGACCCGGGGCCATTTCTGGAGCCGCTCGAGGGCCTCCCCGGTGAAATCCGGCGCGATAAGCAACTCCACGAACTTACGGTCCAGAATCGTCGCCACGCCCTCGGCATCCAGCACCCGGTTAAAGGCCACCACGCCGCCGAATGCAGAAACGGGGTCGGCGGCATAGGCCAGCTCGTAGGCCGCCATCGCATCCTCCGACAGGGCCACGCCCGAAGGACCGGCATGTTTCACGATCACGCAGGCCGGTTGGTCGAATGCCGAGACACAGGCCGTGGCCGAATCGACATCGAGCAGGTTGTTGTAAGACAGGGGTTTGGCCCCGCCGCTCACGAGCGTGGTGCGAGGGGTCTGCCCATGGAGACGATAGAGCGCGGCTCGTTGATGCGGATTTTCGCCATACCGTAGCGCCTGGTCCCGGACGAGTGCCAGCGAAAACCGTTCGGGCCAAGGCTCCTCCGGGCGGGTAAGAATGGGGTCCATCCAGTCGGCGATCAGGGCATCATAATAGGCTGTGAGGCGGAACGCCTTGGCGGCAAGGTTGAGACGCTCTGCATCGGTGAGGGAGGATCCCGCCGCAAGGCGGGAGGCAATCCATGGATAGTCTTCCGGATCGACGATGACCGTGACGCGCGCATGATTTTTGGCGGCTGCACGGATCAGAGCCACCCCGCCAATGTCGATCTGCTCGACCAGGGCCTTCCGGGATGCCCCCTCCTGAAGCAGGGCGCCCGGAAAGGGATACAGATTCACGATCACGAGGCTGATCGGCTGGATTCCCAGGGCGTGGAGTTCCCTAAGATCCTCCGATCGTGCCAGGATGCCCCCATGGATGTTCGGATGCAGGGTCTTGACGCGGCCTCCGAGCATCTCCGGCGTTTGCGTCACCCCGGATACCGGCTCTGAGGTGATGCCATGCTCACGGAGATAAGCCAAAGTGCCTTCGGTTGCCAGGAGGGAAAAGCCGGATCCGGCGAGCGCCGATGCGAATGCAAGCAGTCCCGTCCGGTCGGAGACACTGATCAAGGCTTTTGGGCTTGTCAAATCCGGCACTCCGCGGTTGTCGAAGTTCCTGACCGCCGGTCTTCAGGCTGAAGGCGGGACGGGCACTCCATGCTGACGCAGCTTCTTGCGGAGGGTGGCACGGCTGAGCCCCAGCAGGCGTGCTGCTTCCGTTTGATTTCCTTTGGTATATTCAAGAGCGACCTGGATCAGAGGAGCCTCGATCTCGCCGAGTACAAATCGGTACAGGTCTTTCGGGCGGTGTCCGTTCAACTCCTTGAGATAGCTACGAAATGCTTGCGCGGCAAAGTGACGGAGCGGCTGGGTCGCCGGACTCCCATCCATCTTGGCCGGGTGGTGGGTGGTTGCGGTTTTCTTCTTGGTGTCACCGGTCATGGTGCGGGCTCAAGGCAAGGATCAAGAGGGTGTTCAGTTTAACCCTTCCCATGGCCCGTTACCCAATTTGACTTTTTTAAAATCCCGGATATGCTACGCGGCCACCTCTGGGCTTCGTCCGGCAGCGCAGGCGTCGCCCCTCATCCTCCCGTGCTGCAGAGAATCCGGTGTCGGCCAGAGTACCGGCAGGCCCGGATGCTGAATCCGACCGCCTGCCTGCCCGGGTCCACGACGCGCAGCCTGAAGGCGACACCTGCATGCGCGGGCAGTACCGGGTGCGACTCCGGGGGCGTGAGATAGGATCCCGGACCAAAGAGGCCTTCCGCGACAATGGCTCCATCGAGGTTCGTGAAACGGACCAAAAGCTCGGGCAAGCCGAGGCGACGCGTGGTGAGGTTGAGGAGTGTGCCTTCGACCCTCAGCGCATCGGGTTTTTGGCGCGACTTCCGGACCTCGGCGGAGAGTACGCGGATCTCGGTGGGCCGAACCCGGGCTTGCCCGGATTGCACACGGACGAGTGGCCTTGGCATCAGCGTGCGCACAAGCCGCCGGGTTCCCTGGTGGGCCGCGATGGCCGTGATTTCGGCCACAATGACCAGGGCGAGGAGACCCGAACCCGCAATCCAGGGCCAACGCCTTCCACGGTGTGGGACACGCCCAGGGCCGGACGG
>JAJZNM010000187.1 GCA_021852325.1 Pseudomonadota bacterium | reverse complement strand
GGACGCGGGCATCACACCCGAATCGGTTGACTATGTCAATGCCCACGGCACTTCGACCGTGGTGGGCGACCTGGCCGAAAGCCGTGCCATTCAGGCGGTCTGGGGAGCGCATGCCAGGCATCTCGCGGTCAGTTCGACCAAATCCGTCACCGGTCATCTCCTGGGAGCGGCTGGAGCGATCGAGGCCATTTTTTCGATCTTGGCGATCCGTGACCAGGTGATCCCGGCAACCTTCAATCTCGAGCATCCCGATCCCGAATGCAATCTGGATTATGTGCCGAACGAGTCCCGGCAAGCTCGGGTCCAGACCGTCTTGTCGAACTCGTTCGGTTTTGGCGGAACCAATGGAACACTGGTTTTCCGCGCCTGCCCCTGAAGCCATCCTCCGGCTTTCCCCCGGATTGACATCCCGGTTTCAGTGGATCGCCGCGAGCTGCCGACCGTGAACCTCAGGCGTACCTACCGTGGCCTGGCCGTTGCGCTCATCGTCACCCTGATCGCGCTCACGGCCATCGCACTCGTGGCATTCTGGCAGTGGACCTTCGCGCCACTGCCGATCCAGCACCCGGTAACGATCGAGATCCCGCGCGCAGAGACCCTGCATACCTTGAGCCGCCACCTCGCGAGTGCGGGGATCCTTCCCGACTGGTGGTCGTTTGACCTCCTGGGACGCATCTCGGGCGAAGGCCGGGATCTCCAGGCAGGTCAATACCGGATCATTCCGGGCATGACCGAGACCAGCCTGCTCCGGACACTCGTCCTCGGCCGGGTGCTCCTCTACCGGTTCACGCTCGTACCCGGTACGACCTTTGCCGAACTGCGTGATGAGATCGAGCACGATCCGGAAATCCGGAAACCGAAGGGCCCCTTGCGTGCGTCCTGGCTCATGGCACGCCTCGGCCATCCCGGGGAGAGTCCTGAGGGTGTCTTTGCGCCGGAGACCTACTTTTTCCCCAGGGGGACATCCGTGCCCGCGCTCCTCAGGCGAGCTTACCGTCGCATGCAGCACATCCTCCGTCTGGAATGGAGCTCCCGCGCGCCCGACCGGATGATCAAGACCCCTTATGAGGCGCTGATTCTCGCTTCGATCATCGAAAAGGAATCGGCCTACCGCGCGGAACGCCCACGGATCGCCGGAGTGTTCATCCGGAGGCTCATGCTCGGCATGCCGCTCCAAAGCGACCCGACCGTGATCTATGGCATGGGGGCGAGCTACCACGGTACACTCACGGCGGGCGACCTCTCGATCGACAGTCCCTGGAACACGTACCTGAACCGGGGACTGCCTCCCACCCCGATCGCCTACCCGAGCCGCAACGCCATCCAGGCCGCACTGCACCCGCTTCTGGGCAAGGATCTTTACTTCGTCTCGATGGGAGATGGGCGGCATATCTTTGCCCGCACACTCGCTGCACAAAACCGGCATGTGGCGCGCTACCTCAAGCCGGCGCCCCCCCACCATCCATGACCAGGGGACGGCTGATCACGCTCGAAGGGGGGGACGGGGCCGGCAAATCCTCCCAGCTCGGACCGATGCGGGACTTTCTGGCACACCGGGGCATCCCGGTCCTCCTCACGCGAGAGCCGGGCGGCACACCACTTGCGGAGGCGATCCGGAGCTGGATCCTCGAAGCGACGCCAGAATGTCCTGAGCCGCTCACCGAACTGCTCCTGGTTTTTGCGGCCCGCCGCCAGCACTGGGTTCGGGTGATGGAGCCGGCTCTCGCCTCCGGGACCTGGGTCGTGTGTGACCGGTTCGTGGATTCGACGTATGCCTACCAGGGTGCGGGCCGGGGATTGCCCGTGAGCCAGATCGCCGCATTGGAGCAGTGGGTACTCGGCTCCAGGCGGCCGGATCTGACCTTTTTTTTTGAAGTCCCAGTCGCGCTCGCACTCGGCCGGACCGGGGCGCGCGGAGATCTGAACCGCATGGAACAGGAGTCTCTTCCCTGGCACGAACGGGTCCAGGCGGGCTATCGCCAACGCATTGATGCCGAACCCGATCGGTTCGTCGTCATCCAGGGGACGGCCGACCCGCTCACCGTGGGAGGGGAACTGTGCCGCGAGCTTGAGCGACGGCTCAGGATGTGGGAGAGGGGGGAGGCATGACTGCGAGTGTTGAAGCCATGCCGGGCGTGAGCGCCGCGTTCGCAGCGAGTGTCCGTGCGCGCTGGATCACCGAGGCCCGGGAGGGGGCACTGCTCGTGGTGGGGGCATCCCCGCGTGAGCGGAAGGAGGCGGTCGAGTGGCTGGTTCAGGCCATCCTGTGCGAGGAGGCGCCCGTCGCGCGGCCTTGCGGGAGTTGCTGGTCATGCCGTCATCTCGACTCCGGCCAGCATCCCGATCTCCATGCCCTGCCCGCCGATCAGCCCCGTATCGGCATTGATGAGATCCGGGATCTCATCGGGGCCTTGATGCTGACCCCGCACCGGATGGGCCGCAAGATCGGCTGGATTCCGCAGACGGAGCGGATGACGGAGGGCGCCGCCAACGCGTTTCTCAAGACGCTCGAAGAGCCTCCCGGGCCCACGGTCTTCATTCTCGAGTCGAGCCGCCCAGGGAGTCTCAAGGCCACGATCCGGAGCCGTTGCGAGCGCCTGCGGATCCAATCCTTGAAGGCCGGTCGCGACGTGGACACCGCGTCACCCGAGGAGTCGGCAGGAGACGCGCGCCGTTCCCTGATCGGGGATTATGCCCGCCTCCTCGACGGGGAGATCGGGCCGCTCGATCTCGAAAAACACCGTGCAACCACTTCTCTCTCTGAGATGGCGCATGATTGGAGCCTCTGGCTCGCGGGCGCCGCGAAATCCGCTCTGGGTTGGCCGGTGCCGCCGGATCTCCCGGAGCCCCTGAAACACCGTCTCGGACGCCTGTCGCTTTCCGTCCTCCTCCCGCTGTATACTCTGGCCCGTGAAACCGAGTACCTGGCAAGGACCAGCGCCAATGACCGACTTGCACGCGAAGCCTTGCTGGTGAGCCTGTTCCAGGGGTGTGGGCACGATGACCGTGAACGGAAAACTGATTAAACTCGCGATCCCGACGGCGGAAGAGCTCTATCGCCGCTACATGTCGTATGTGAACGGCGGAGGGTTGTTTGTCTCGACCGAGGCGAGCTACCAGCTTTCCGACGATGTGTACCTCCTGGTCGACCTGCCGAACGAGACGCAACAGGTGGGCGTCGAAGGAAAGGTGGTCTGGATCTCGCCGGTCAGCGCGCGCAGCCACTTCCGCCACCAGGGATCGAACAGCGGGATCGGTGTCCAGTTCATCGGGGCCAGTGCGCCTATCCTCAAGGCGAAGATCGAGAAGATCCTGACGGGTCGGACGAGCTCCAGCACGCCGACCCTCACGCTTTGAGCCCACCGGTTCTGCTAAAATGACCCTCGTTTGTCATCGGGGTGGTCACACGTGAATCGGATGGAGCTCGAAGCCACAGCCAGACGGCTGGTTGCGCCGGAATGCGGCATTCTGGCGGCGGATGAGAGCTCCGCGACCATCGGCAAGCGCTTCGAGGCGCTCGGGATCCCCTGTACGGTCGAGACCCGTCGTGCCTACCGCGAGCTTCTGTTTACCGCGCCGGGCATCGAACGCTACCTCTCTGGCGTGATTCTCTACGACGAAACCCTGAAACAGGCTTCGCAGGGTGGTGCGCGCTTCGTTGACCTCCTGGCTCGACGCGAGATCCTGCCGGGCATCAAGGTGGACGCAGGCGCGAAACCTCTGGCCGGTCATCCAGGCGAGTTCATCACGGAAGGACTCGATGGGCTTCGGGAGCGCCTCGCGGCCTACCGGGAACAGGGAGCGCGATTCACCAAATGGCGCGCGGTCATCACCATCGATGCCTCGCGTCCGTCGCGAACTGCGATACGGTCCAACGCTGAGGCCTTGGCCCGCTATGCGATGCTGGCCCAGGAACAAGGCCTCGTCCCGATCGTCGAGCCGGAGGTGCTCATGGACGGAGACCATGACCTCGCGCGTTGCGAGACGGTCACGGGAATGGTGCTGCACCAGGTTTTTGAATCGCTCCATGCCCATGGCGCGTGTCTCGAGGGGTTGATCCTCAAACCCAATATGGTGGTGGCCGGAAAGAAATGTCCCGAACAGCCGGGTGTCGAACCGGTCGCCGAGGCAACCCTGCGCACGCTCAGGCGGCACGTGCCGGCGGCCGTTCCGGGAATCGCCTTCCTCTCGGGTGGCCAGACCCCCGAGCGCGCGAGTGCCCACCTCAATGCCCTGAATCAAGGCGCGTCGCGGCCACCTTGGCAACTCACCTTCTCGTTTTCGCGCGCGCTCCAGGAGCCTCCCTTGGCCGCCTGGGCCGGCCAGGCTGACCAGGTGGCGTCCGCGCAGAAGCTGTTCACGCACCGTGTCCGGCTAAACAGCCTCGCGCGGATGGGCCGCTATTCCAAAGATCTCGAGGCTGTGCCCTGAGCCTTCCCGGTGCGTGTGGGTCCCCGCGGCACCCTCTCGGGCGGCTCGAGGCCCAGCATGGGTGAGGGGCCCTTGATCCGGATTGACGATGTCCATTTCGGTTATGGTCGACATGCCGTCTTTACCGGACTTTCTATGGAGATCCCGGCGGGGCGGATCACGGCCATCATGGGGCCGAGCGGTACCGGCAAGACGACGCTCCTCGAACTCGTCACGGGCCAGCTCCACCCCGACCGGGGTGAAGTGTGGATCCAGGGCCGGAACCTCGCCCGTCTCTCCCGAGCCACGCTGTTCCGCCTGCGACGGGAAATGGGGTTCCTCTTCCAGGAGGGCGCCCTGTTCGGTGACCTCTCCGTATTTGAGAATGTCGCCTTTCCCTTGCGAGAGCACACTCGCCTGTCCGACACGCTGATCCACCACCTGGTGCTGATGAAGCTCGAGGCGGTCGGGTTGCGGGGCGCGGCCGCCCTCACCCCCGCGGAACTCTCGGGAGGCATGGCGCGCCGGGTCGCGCTGGCCCGGGCGATCGTCATGGATCCGGTCATGATGTTTTATGACGAGCCCCTGGTGGGTCTTGATCCGATTGCCATGGGCGTCATCCTGCGCCTGATCGTCCATCTCAACGAGACGCTCGGGATGACCAGCGTGATCGTGACGCACGATGTGAAGGAAGTGCTCAAGATCGCGCATGGCAGCTACATCCTCTCGGGTGGACGGGTCGTAGCCCAGGGCAGCCCGGCCGAGCTTTCCCGAAGCCGTGATCCCTGGGTTCGCCAGTTTCTCGACGGTGCCCCCGATGGCCCGGTGCCATTCAACTATCCGGCGCCCGATTTTTCAGCGGATCTTTTCATGACCGGAGTTCGCCGGTGACCCGTCTCTTTGAGCCGGTCCGGATCACACTTGATTTTCTTCAGGCCATCGGGCAGCGTGCCGTGTTTTTCCTGGCCACCCTGTGGGCATCCCCGCGCGCGCTCCTGCGGCCGGGGATCGTCGTCGAACAGGTTTTTTTCGTCGGTTCGGTTTCGGTGATCCTGATCGGCGTGGGCGGGTTGTTCGTCGGGCTGGTCCTCGCCCTGCAGTTTTATACGGCATTGGCGCGGTTTGGCGCCACGAGTTCCCTGGGCGGACTGGTCGCCCTCGCGCTCTTGCGCGAACTCGGCCCCGTGCTCACGGCCCTTCTGTTTGCCGGCCGAGCCGGCACCTCCCTCGCATCCGAGCTCGGACTCATGCGGGCGACCCGCCAGATCGATGCCATGGAGGTCATGGCGGTCGATCCGATGCGGCGGATCGTGGCACCACGGTTTATGGCCGGGATCGTCTCGATGCCGCTTTTGGCCGGCATTTTCAGCGCCATGGGCATTTTGGGGGCCTATCTCGTCGGGGTTAAAATGATGGGCCTGGATCCGGGTGTATTCTGGTCGAGCATGCGGCATGAAGTGAGCTTCCGGTCCGATTTCGTCGACGGGATGATCAAGAGCGTGATCTTTGGGGCGGCCTGTACCCTGGTTGCCGTGTACGAGGGCTTCCATGCCCGTCCCTCGGCCGAAGGAGTGGGACAGGCGACCACCCGCTCGGTGGTGATCAGCTCGATGGTGATCCTCGCGCTGGATTTCATCCTGACCTCGTTCATGTATTAAAGGCCGTTGGCCGAGAGGTGATATGCGTCAATCCTCAGCCTTGGAAATATCAACCGGGCTCTTTGTCCTCCTCGGCATTGCTGCCCTTTTTTATCTGGCGACCAAGACCACCGACTACCACTCCATTTCGGGCAGCCAGACTTACGTAGTCCGCGCCTACTTCAACAACGTGGGGGGGCTCCATGTGGGTGCGCCGGTCCAGATGGGGGGCGTCACGGTAGGGCGGGTCGTCGGGATCCGCTACAGTATGAAACGCTACCAGGCCGTGGTCCGGATGGCACTCAATGACCGGGACGACCACATCCCGTCGGATTCGACCGCCTCCATTCTCACCCAAGGCGTACTCGGTCAGCAATATGTCGGCATCAGCCCGGGGGGCGCGCCAACCTTCCTCAAAAACGGGAGCACGATCCACTTCACGCAGTCGGCGATCATTCTCGAGCATCTGCTCGGCCAGCTGCTCACACATGGCAAGGGGAAGTAACCGATGAAGACCATTCACCGAAGCTGGGCATTGCTGGTCCTAGGTCTCATGGCCACGACCGCCGTCGCGGCCCCGCCCCGCCCCCTCCTCGACAACCCAAAGGCGTCACCGAGTGCCTTGATCAGCCAGGCGACGACTGAAGTGCTTGGATTCCTCAATGCCCACCAGATCGCACTCAAGACCGAGAACCACAAGACCGTCGTGGCGCTCGCGAACG
>JAJZNM010000067.1:3781-6769 GCA_021852325.1 Pseudomonadota bacterium | reverse complement strand
CCAGAAATAACCCTGGCTCGCTCCCGGGCGGTCGATCAAGAGCCCGCGCGCGGGGGGTTGCGGGGTTCCGACCACCGGAGGTTCCAAGTCGCCTCGGTCCACCCGGGTGCCCCCGGTGAGAAGCGACCCGAGTTCAGTCTCGACTGTCGGAGGATCGAAATCCCCGACGACACAGGCCAGCGTGCGCGGACCGGACCTGTGGCTTCGCCAGATCTCCCCGGGGAGCCGGGGCGTGAGCCGGGCGAGCGAGCGTTCATCTCCCATCACGGGATGCCCGCACGGATGGGTGGTTCCATAAATCCAACCCTCCGCATAAAGCGGCAAGAGCGAACGGGGATCCCCGTCCTTGGCGGATTGGATCGATTCGATCGTGCGCTGGCGGGTCCTCTGGAACTCGCCACGCTCGAAACGGGGCGTCCAGAGGATCTCCCGGACAATCGGCCAGAGCCGGTCGAAGACCGGGGCGGGGCCGGTGAGCGACAGGCCGATCGATTCCCGGCCGGCCCAGGTGTCGAGGGTAGCACCCAGGGCTTCGATCCTCGCGGCCAGTGTCACGGCATCGGAAGATTGAGTTCCCTTCGCCAGAAGTTCAGCGGTGAGTGCCGCGGCCCCGCCGAGACCTGGCGGATCCGTCAATGCCCCTCCGGGCCAGATGATCGTGAGCGCCATGACCGGTGCCCGGGGACGGGGCAGGAGGGCGATCTCGATGCCTTCCGCGATCCGGCTCCGGATGACCTCCGCGAACCCTCGTGCATTCCGATCGGATGCGACTTCCATTACGTCGCTCCCGGGGACGGGGCGTGCGCGGCTTCCGGCGTGAGGACGCCGACCGTCCAACCGCCGGTTCCAAACGACTGCTCTGCCACCTGGCGGATGTCCTCCAAGGAGACCTGAGAGAGCTTTTCGGGGTAGGCCTCGAGGGCATCGGGATCGCGTTGGATCACCTCTGCATGGACGAGGAGTCCGGCCCTTCCGGACACCGACTCGAGCCGGTGCGCATACCTCGCGAGCCGCTGGTTGATCGCCCGTTCCCGTTCCGGTTCGGTGGGACCGTGCAGGGCGATCTCGAGGAGTGCCTCCCGGATCACCCGCTCGACGGCACCGATCCGCCGCCTCGGCGAGACCGTCACCCCGAGGAACTGTCGTCCGGGAACCCGGTGTCCCACCCGGAAGGTCTCGAGATCGAGCGCAAGGCTCCTGCTTTCGACGAGTGTTGCATAGAGGCGCGAGGAGAGCCCGCCCGCGAGAATGGTCCAGAGGAGTTCATGGGCTCCGGCTTCGTGACCGGATTCCCCGGGCGCCGGGAACCCCATGACGAGAAAAGGGGCGCTCAGGGGTCCTTTGGCTTCGACTCGCCGCTCTTCGGGCGATGCGCCAGGACCCCGGCATTCGACCGGCTCGGGCGACTCGGGTGCGGGGCCGGGGCACCAGCCACCCTCGATCATCCGCTCCCACGCGTCCGGATCGATCCCGCCCACGCCGATGATCACGACCGGACCGGTCGCGTAATGCCGGTTGTAGAACCCTCGCAACCCGTTGGCATTGATCCGCTCGATATCGTCGTGCCAGCCGATCACCGGGGATGCATAGCTCGTACCGGCGAAGGCAACCGATTGCACCACTTCGAGAAAACGCGCGATGGGATCGTTGTCGACACTCGCATGACGCTCGGACAGGATGACCCCCCGCTCCCGTTCGACTCTCACCTCGTCGATCAGGAGGTCCTGCCGCCGGTCCGCTTCGAGTTCGAGAACCCGCCCGACTGCGCTGGCCGGGACGAGATCCTGATAGACCGTGATCTCCTCCGTCGTGTAGGCATTGTTGCTTCCCCCAAGGTCCTCGAGGATCCGGTCGAACGCGTCGTCCGGAAAGCGCACGCTGCCGTTGAACATCATGTGCTCGAGAAAATGGGCGAGCCCGGTCGGGCCCGGGAGCTCGAGCCGGCTCCCCACCGGGTAGACGACATAAAGCGCGGCCCGCGGGTTGCCGGGATCCGGCCAGAGTACGGTGACGAGACCACCCTTGAGCTCCCGGCGAATGATGGGTGACGCCCCGGCACGAACGCGTCGAGGCCGGGTCTCTTCCCGGCGGCGCACGCTCATGGGATCATCGGGCATGTGTTGAGCCTCTCAGACAGATCTTCAGCAAAGCGGGGTCACGAAAGGTCGGAAAGCGGGCGCTCACCGCTTGCAGAAGGGCTATCTCCGAGGTGCCAGGCCGCATCGTCTGTGGAACCCGCGCGGCTCCCTGATCGCCGATTCCCGGCTTCCCGGTACTCGGCACCCAGACCCGTCAAAAGATCCACGGAAACAAGGCCCAGGTGCCCCTCCGGTAGTGGGCGTAGTCCGCACCGAAGCGCTCGCCCATCCAGCGCTCTTCACGCCGGAGTTTGACGACCAGTGCCACCACGACGATCACGAAACCCAAAAGCGCCTGGAAGCGGTTCTCCGCATAGGCAGAGCCAGCCAGGGCAACGATGAGTCCGGTATAGATCGGATGCCGGATCCATCGGTAGGGACCCGCTTGAACGAGCGTGTGATCCTGTTTCAAGGTGACAGTCCCGCTCCAGTTACCGCCGAGCGAGCGTCGAGCAACGACCGTGAAGAGGAGGGCCGCCAAGGTCACCCCATAGCCGGTCCAGGAGCTCACGAAGGTCCAGGGCAGAATGCGCTGGCCCCAAAAACCGGTGCCGGAGGGTGGGAGGTTGTAGAGGATGATGGCCACCGCGATCGGGAGGATATGACTCAACCGCTCCAGACTGGACTCCCGCCGCTCGATGGGTTTGAGCCGTCCCCAACCCGAAAGCGACCAGTAAATGACCCAGGCGACCCAGGTGGCCAGGAAAGGCGGTGTGGACATTAAATGCATCGGGCTCGTCTCGCGGCACAAAGACGGTGAGTCTCCCAAAGCAGAGTCGCGGCGTCAAGTCATGCCCGTTCGCGCCCGCGCGGGGGTAGGAACCCATTCGAGCACGTGCAAAGACCGGCC